>NZ_NOLI01000050.1:0-48590 GCF_002245975.1 Nostoc sp. 'Peltigera membranacea cyanobiont' 213
CCCCAGTCCCCAGTCCCCAGTCCCCAGCTAAGATGTAACTAAATCCCCATTACGGGTAAACTTCTGGCAATGCAACTCACTATCTTGCTGGACGCATAGGGAAAACCATCTGATATGACTCCAGCAGGTGTTGATGTTGTTGGTAATTTTGCGCTTTTTTTTAGAAAGGCGTTGTCTTACAACTTCATTGGGGCAAAGAATTTCTAACGTACCCGTACCATCTTCGTAATTGACGATGCGAAATAGACAGTCTTGTAAGATAGCACGGCTGCTGCTGTCGAAGAAGCGCTTAAATCGCTGTAGCTTTTCGCCCTCAGTCATTTGGCTGATGGGTTTTATTTTCAAGAAATCTTCATCCTCAATGTCAAAGTCATCATCTTCAAAGTCGTAGGGGTCAATCATTTTCAGCATCCACTAGGCGACCTGGGATTATGGTAACTCTGTGTGGGGGTAGGGAAGGTTTATGCAGATGACTGTGCCAACAATTATTTAGATATATCTCAGTGAGATTCTGTAAAGTACACCTGTTGTTGTTTATATAGGCTTTATACTGTAATTAAAGGTATACTGACCACCTCTTTTAGATGCCAATCAACAGCTATGGCGTTTAATTTACCAAAAATTCCCAACTGGGTAAAAATAGTTATCAGTTTTTTAGCGTCTTTATCGCTTGCGGCTTTTAGTGGTGTTATTGGCAACCAAGCAGATAAAGTTTTTTCAGAAAAGCTATTGCCTTTAATTAACGAGCCACTACCTGTCAGACTATGGGTTTTGGTTTTAGCTTTATTAATTGCTTTGTTGCCGCTTTCATTGACTGCAATACATTATCATAAAGCGCATCAAATCGCAATCAAGCTTAACGAACTGGATGAATCTTTACTATTACTTTTGCCTAAGTTAGATGTAAATCCAAACATTAATGAATCACTCAAGCGGCTATTAGAGCAATTTATTGAAAAAACGCTTAATATCATGCAACTTCTAGATGGCTGTGGTATCGCCATTTATGCACCAGACCTTAGCGATCCAGATTTTTTAACTACTTGGTGTCAATCACATTCACCAAATGAGTATGGAAATAAAGTACGTTTTTATGTTGGTAAAGACCCTAATCAAAATCGGGGGTGTGCGGGTTGTACTTTCATTGACAAAAAACGACGGGTTGTACACTTATCACGCATAAATAATATGTGGCACGCTGACGATCCGCAATACATTTTTAGCAAGGATAGAACTGGCCGCATTTTAGATTATGTGACATTGATTACCATACCAATTATCGGAGGTACGGATAGTTTAGGTGTTTTGTGTCTCTACAGCAGAGATGTGACAACTTTTAATTCTAAAGCCACGCAAGAGTTACTATTCGTAATTGCTAATCGTCTAGCAGGAGTTATGCTAATAGCACGTAATTACCAAGTACAACATTCAATTACTAATTAAAACTATAGTTTCAGTACATAGACATAGATAGATGCTATCTGAGTTTAATTAAGTCTTGGTCTTTGTTTTGCCGCCAAGGAGATGCCAAAAAACGCCATAGCTTTGGTATAAGCTTATCTTTACTAGCTAATTCAAGGGTAACTGAACCATAATCTGTACCATACTTACGTTCAGCTTCTTGAAATTGGCTGAGGCTTTTCTTCCCGCGCATATAGTCTTTGGATTCTCTCATTAAAAGAGATTGGCGTTCTTCGGCTGTTAAACTTATAGGAAAATCTTCCACTTTTTTCATCACTATTAAATAACGATATACAATTTTACTGGTTTATATTTAGCTTTTACGCGTTTGTTGACAAGAATATTTTCATTAGAGATCCAAGTATTATACCTTCATTTTACTCAATCGCTCGATAAAATTAGCTATAACTCCCAAGAAACTCATTATATTCATTGTGCTAGCACTCTAGCAACAGAAATGTAGTGAATATCAGCAATAAGTTAATTTAAATTAAATTTATGATGATTATAGTGAAACAAGCTAGGATGCTCAGGGCAATTGCTTTGGTGTATCTTAAACTAGGAAAATTGTTTGTAGACCAACCAATAAACGGCAGAAAAACCAGCAAGGGCGGTAATACTACTACTCTATAAAGATGTGAAGACCGATCCAGCAATGAGCTTACTTTTTTTAGAATGTCTTTATGAGAGACTGTTCGTCTCTCTGTGCCTTGTACGCCTAGAGTGGTTTTTCTAAAAGTCTCCCTATATGCAACCTACTAATCCTAACCAATTTACAGAAAAAGCCTGGGAAGCGATCGCCCATACCCCCGATATTGTTAAACAATATCAACAACAGCAAATTGAAAGCGAACACCTGATGAAAGCGCTGCTAGAACAAGATGGTCTAGCAACAGGGATTCTCACCAAAGCGGGTGTTAACCTCCAAAAACTGCGCGATCGCACCGAACAATTTTTTCAACGTCAGCCGAAAGTATCTGGTAATAGTACCTCAGTATACTTGGGACGTAGCTTAGATACACTGCTAGATCGAGCAGACGTGTATCGCAAGGAGTTTCAAGATGAATATATTTCAATTGAACACTTATTGCTGGGTTATGCCAAAGATGACCGTTTTGGCAAAGCTTTATTCCAAGAGTTTGCTTTAGACGAAGGCAAACTCAAAAATATTATTAAACAAGTTCGTGGGAGTCAAAAAGTGACCGATCAAAATCCAGAAGGCAAATACGAAGCACTGGAAAAATACGGGCGCGATCTTACAGAAGCTGCGCGTAAAGGTCAACTTGACCCAGTGATTGGGCGAGATGATGAGATTCGCCGCACTGTGCAAATTCTCTCTCGCCGCACCAAGAATAACCCTGTGCTAATTGGTGAACCGGGTGTTGGTAAAACTGCGATCGCAGAAGGATTAGCCCAACGCATTATCGCAGGTGATGTACCTCAATCTCTCAAAGACCGCAAGCTGATTTCTTTAGATATGGGTGCTTTGATTGCAGGGGCAAAATTCCGGGGTGAATTTGAAGAACGCCTAAAAGCAGTATTAAAAGAAGTTACTGAATCTGGCGGCAATATTGTTTTATTTATTGATGAAATTCACACTGTTGTCGGCGCTGGTGCAACTCAAGGCGCGATGGATGCAGGTAACTTATTAAAACCGATGTTGGCGCGGGGCGAATTGCGCTGTATTGGCGCGACAACTCTGGATGAATACCGCAAACACATCGAAAAGGATGCCGCACTAGAAAGACGCTTCCAGCAAGTTTATGTCGATCAGCCTAGTGTAGAAGATAGTATTTCGATTTTGCGCGGGTTGAGAGAACGTTATGAAAACCACCACGGG
The DNA here is from genome assembly GCF_002245975.1 of Nostoc sp. 'Peltigera membranacea cyanobiont' 213. Lineage (NCBI taxonomy): Bacteria > Bacillati > Cyanobacteriota > Cyanophyceae > Nostocales > Nostocaceae > Nostoc > Nostoc sp. 'Peltigera membranacea cyanobiont' 213. The sequence continues at coordinate 3,302 of NZ_NOLI01000050.1, forward strand.
GTGAAGATTTCTGATAGTGCTTTGGTTGCAGCCGCCGTGTTGTCGAGTCGATATATTAGCGATCGCTTCCTCCCTGATAAAGCCATTGATTTGGTAGACGAAGCCGCCGCGAGATTGAAAATGGAGATCACCTCCAAACCAGAAGAACTCGACGAAATCGATCGCAAGATTCTGCAATTGGAAATGGAGAAGCTATCGCTGCAAAAAGAAAGCGATGCCGCTTCTCGCGAACGTTTAGAAAGATTGGAAAAAGAAATTGCCGATCTCAAAGAAGAACAAAGAACTCTGAATACTCAATGGCAGTCTGAAAAAGATATCATTGACAAAATTCAGTCTGTCAAAAAAGAAATTGAACGGGTCAACTTAGAAATTCAGCAAGCAGAACGCGATTACGACCTTAACCGGGCTGCGGAGTTGAAATATGGTAATTTAACCAGCTTGCATCGCCAATTGGAAGCAGTAGAAGCTGAGTTAGCAAGCGCCCAAAGAAGTGGTAAATCACTATTACGGGAAGAAGTTACAGAAGGTGATATTGCTGAAATTATTTCTAAATGGACAGGAATTCCGATCAGCAAGTTGGTGGAATCTGAGAAAGAGAAACTGCTGCATTTAGAAGATGAACTGCACCACCGCGTCATTGGACAAGAAGAAGCAGTCACAGCCGTAGCTGATGCAATTCAGCGATCGCGGGCTGGACTAGCCGATCCCAATCGTCCCATCGCCAGCTTTGTTTTCCTTGGGCCGACAGGTGTGGGTAAAACCGAGTTGGCAAAAGCGCTGGCGGGCTATATGTTCGATAGCGAAGATGCGCTGGTGCGAATCGATATGTCGGAGTACATGGAGAAACACGCTGTCTCCCGCTTAATCGGTGCGCCTCCGGGATACGTGGGTTATGAAGAAGGCGGACAACTTACAGAAGCGATTCGCCGCCGTCCTTACTCTGTGATTCTCTTCGACGAAATCGAGAAAGCACACCCCGATGTTTTCAATATTTTCTTGCAAATTCTTGATGATGGTCGGGTTACTGATGCCCAAGGTCATAAGGTGGACTTCAAGAACGCTATTATCATCATGACTAGCAACATCGGTTCGCAATACATTCTGGATGTCGCTGGGGATAACGCCCACTACGACGAAATGCGCCGTCGGGTAATGGAAGCGATGCGGAATAGTTTCCGTCCAGAATTCCTGAATCGGATTGATGAAATCATCATCTTCCACGGTTTAGATAAGAAGGAATTGCGGCAGATTGTGCTATTACAAGTGCAAAGATTGCGGCAAAGATTGGGCGATCGCAAAATATCCCTCAAACTCTCGGATATCGCACTTGACTTTTTAGCTGAAGTAGGGTATGACCCAGTGTATGGGGCGCGTCCACTGAAGCGGGCGATTCAGCGCGAGTTAGAAACTCAAATTGCCAAAGCTATTTTGCGCGGTGAATTCAACAACGGCGACACCATCTTTGTAGATGTGCAAAATGAGCGTCTTTCTTTTAGTCGCTTACCTGTTGAGGTATTTAGCAGCTAATTCAGTGTGAGTTTGTAGGGGGCATTGTATATTTGTGGGATGGGCATCTTGCCCGTCCCTTGTATTTCTGGGCGGGCAGGATGCCCACTCCACAAGAATCATCTCTTGATTCAGCAATACCCACTTTTCAAATAATAGAACTACACTACTTCCTACTGCTTACAAATCACTTGTCGCATTTTCCGCATATTTGCAGGTAATTCTAAGTTCATTGCTTGTTGAATAAAAATTGATGGAATCGGAATCAGAGGTGTAGCTTGGACAGTATAAGCAAGCAAGGTGCCGTTACCGCAATCTTGGAGTTCTAAATTGGCGTTAAAATCCTCAAAAGTCCCTTTTACCATGCGAAACTGGATTTGTTGCCCCAGCACTTCTACAACGTTGAGGTAAATTTCCACTTGAGCGGTAAAAAAGAAAAAGGCTTTTTGTGCTGCTTGATATAAACGTTTGACTTCACCTTTGTGTGATATCTCGCTTTTAGTGATATCAGGAAAATATTGCACCCACCGGGGATAATCAGTTAATTGCTGCCAAACTTGCGATCGCACCATCGGCAAATACATCCAAGCTGTCACCGCGCCACCACAGGTTTTGTGCGATCGCGTTTCTACCAAAATTTCACCCTGTACCAGCAACTTTTGCTTGTCTTGACTCCAAGCCATACCTGAACCTTCAATAATTGAATCTGATATATAAGACGCAGACATAATGATTTTAGTTACTCCTCAACTCACCCACCTAAATCGAGTTAAAACTACAAGTCATAAAACTTGATTTCGATCTAACCCATTAAATTTTAGTTCCAGTGTAATGCCTATCCTTTCCGGAAAGGGTGAGATTTTGGTAATTATTTCAGTTTTTTTACTGTAAAACCTGTAGTTCCGATCGCAATTAACACAATAAATACTTAAGTAGGATTGATAATAGCAGTATTATAAATGAAAAACTAAGTTCTTAACAGCTAAAATGGCATAAACACTATTTAATATCAAGCGTCTTACCCCAAAATCTGGATAGGATATCTCTATTTTTAAGTGTTATTTCTGATGAAACTATAACTTCATCATAACTTCATATCTGATGGTAAATATCAAGTGTAATTTCTATTGAGTTGAGAGGAAAATTAGGTGAGTCAATCTTCTTTAAATCGTAGATTAATCCAGATTTTTGGTATCCTTCTTGGTGTTAGCGTAGCAGTATGGGTACTGAGAGGCTTTGGTATTCTTACTTTTATTCCAGGTGGAATTATTTTGCTACTGCTACTAGGGGCGATCGCAATCGGGATTATCAGCTACGCCCAAAGGACTTGGTGGCGTTTGTAATCTGATTTTTTATAATCTGGGAAATTTCCCCCAAAGGTAAACGTATACTCTGGTTTAAGAATTGTAGCGTAGCTATTTTTACTCACTGCCAGAAGTATTTAATAGGGAAGTAATGCCAAAAATTTACCAGAGGATAGGGACATGGCAAAGTATATATGTACCGTTTGCAGCTATGAATACGATCCAGAATTAGGCGATCCAGATAGCGATATAGCGCCGGGAACAGCTTTTGAAGATATACCAGAAGATTGGTCATGTCCTACTTGTGGTGCCACAAAAGATCAATTTGAACTAGTTGAAGAGTGAAGATAACAGCTAGCCTAGTAAAGTACGTGCTATTGAGAAATTTTAGAACTTGCTACCGTTACGAATTGTAGTTATTGGGGGTGGGGCTGCGGGATTTTTTGGCGCGATCGCTTGTGCTAAAGCCAATCCTGATGCCCAAGTTACTTTACTCGAAGCCAGTCGTCAACCACTGGCGAAAGTGCTAATTTCTGGTGGGGGACGCTGCAACGTGACTCACGCTTGCTTTGAGCCGGAGGAGTTAGTCCAAAATTACCCCAGAGGTGCAAAAGCTTTGCGGGGTGCTTTGACTCGCTTTGGCCCTCAAGATACAGTAGCTTGGTTTGCTACTGGTGGAGTCTATCTAAAAACTGAAGCTGATGGCCGGATGTTTCCTGTCACCAATACTTCAGAAACCATTGTGGAATGTCTAATAAAAGCGGTGGCGAAATCTGGGGTCAAACTCCGGATCGGTACACATGTAACTTCAGTGAACCGAACCGCAGCAGATGGGGAGTTTGATGTTCTTCTGAAATCGGGAGAGACGATTAAATGCGATCGCCTACTGCTTGCCACTGGTAGCAGCATTGTCGGTTATAAAATTGTCCAAGAGTTAGGCCATCAAATTGAACCGCCAGTCCCCTCGTTATTTACCTTCAACATTCTCGATCAAAAGTTGCGGGAGTTAGCTGGAGTTAGCGTTAACCCTGTCCAATTACGGTTATCTGCGGGCGGAAAATCCCAATTACAACAAACTGGGCCATTGCTAATTACCCACTGGGGTTTGAGTGGCCCGGCTGTTTTGAAGCTTTCTGCTTGGGGTGCGAGAGTTCTGCACGAAAGCCGCTATCAAGCCAAATTATCGATTAATTGGCTACCCCTGATGCAACAAGAAGAAGTCCGAGAAAAAGTTTTAGCAGTTAAAGATGAATGGGGTAAGAAAGCGATCGCATTACATCGCGGCGTCGATCTACCCCATCGTCTCTGGCAATATATCATTGCCCGTGCAGGCATTACCACAGAAGACCGTTGGGCAGAAATATCTAGTAAAACCTTAAATCAACTGGTGCAAGAACTTACACAGGGACAATATTTAATCAACGGTAAAGGAGCCTTTAAAGAAGAATTTGTTACCTGTGGCGGCGTCAAGCTCAAAGAAGTCAACTTCAAGACAATGGAAAGTCGGTTAGTTCCTGGTCTTTATTTTGCCGGAGAAATCTTAGATATTGATGGCGTTACCGGTGGGTTTAACTTCCAAAGTGCTTGGACAACTGGATATTTAGCAGGGATAGCAATGGCGACTAGCGATTAGTCCCGCTACAGGAATTATGACAGTTTAAGAGAGTTAGTAGTAAGCACTTTAGTGCTTAGAATATAATGACTTTAGTGCTTACTACTACTAACTTATCAATTGATAGAGGATAGTCATGAATCAAACAGAGTATCTAATTCTTGAGTTTGCCATAAAATTTTCTCCAACCTTGACGCAAGTGGCACAAGAGGAAAATCTATTTTATTCTGACGTAGTAAATGCTGCTCATCACCTGTTTCAGAACGGTGATATCTTAGCATCTTTATACTCTCGTGAAGATCCAGAAAAAGAGGAAATTTCTAATGTAGTTTTAACTTGTGATGAAATTAAGGCTAACTTAAATGGAGAACTACCAGCTGATTACTATTTAACTCCACAAGGAGGAGCTAAGTGGGAAGAACTTGCTCATCCTAATTGGAATCAGTTTGTCAGGATGTTTTTTTCTGATAATAGCGGTGAAATAATAGGTAATCAGCGACAAATGATAGAGACATTACTTGCTATAGACTGTTTTATGGATCATAAACATATTCCTGGTTCAGAAGTTTGGGAGGTGTTTGAACCTTGGGAAGCAACCTATTGGAAAACCTTAGAAAAGGGTTATTCAGTCTGTTATCAACAAGAATATAGTTATTCGTATTTAGATGAAACGTATACTCCTATCGATTGGCTTGAATCCTATGAACAAGCAAGTAGATGGTACGGAAAAATGACAAAATGGTATACAGTACCTTTGTTTGAATAATATATTTAAATCCAAATGCGCTCACTAATTTACAAGTGTCAACCTATTAAATTCATTCCTCTTGAATCTGGTTTGCTTGAGTCAGAAGAAGAATATTGTAATGGCCAACAAGATTATGAAAATCTAGACATAGCCATTATTAGTACTTGGGCAAGCTGGAAATTACCAGGAGGAAGATTAGAAGCTTTTACAAAAGACCGCTTAAAAGCTTTTCAGGAATTGCTTGACCAAGCTGAGAGGATAATCGGATTTAATAGTATCATTCTCGATGACCCACTTTGTCAAGCTAATGGAATTAACGTCAATACAAATTATGATTTACTACGTGAGATTCTAGGAGAAGTTATTAGTCTCGAACTATACACAGAATACAAAGATTATTTTCAAGGTAAAGATATATTAGCTAAATATCCTATTGTAGCTAAGTATACCTTAGAAGCTTTAGTTCAGATGAATTTGGGTGAAAATCAATTAGCAACTTATGAGTCAGATTCAGTACTTTGGCAACTTGGAGAACAGGAAAAAGTAATTAATAATTGCCTGCATCAGGTTTGGCTAATCAAGAAGCTTTATGATTTGCATACTCAGGATAGACTTTTTGATCCTGTATTTGGTAGACCCGTAAGTCGGAAATTTCCCATTCCAGTTCCTACTAAAAGTATTTATCAAAAGTTGATTGCCTTTGGACTTGGTGCCTTATTTCGTAAAGATGGGAATTATGCTTATTTGAGGAAATTTTCAGATTACGAGCATTATGCCCTCCTCTGTCGTCATATTTCGCAACCCAACACATATCCTGTCAAAGATGAGAAATGTTGAAGACAAAATTTTAGGTAATTCAGTAGCCGAGCAAGCGCTCTCTTAATTATTGTATATTATTAATCATTTCAAAACTCGAACTTTCTAGAAGATAAATAATCTACGTCTTAATTATCTGGCTAGTACAAAGTGGCAAAAGTCTACTCTTAAAACTTGTTACCAAGAACGTCTCCGTGTTAGCCTCACCACATTTACCAATTCTTTATAAATAAGCGATCGCTATTAGCTATATTTACTTATCAAAATTCATACTAATTATCTAGCATTTCTCACCTTGCCACTCCACATTCACACCAGCCACCCTAGAGAAGGCAAATTTTTCAGGGTGTATTAGTTTTTCCTAGATAATGTATGAACACTGATAAAAATACTGCGTCTGAAATTACGTTGCAAGGTAGCCAGTATATGCTACATGGCTTTCCAGTGCTTGGTATTCCTGATGATGAGCGTGCTGTAAAATACTTCAGTCTCAATCCATTTCTACCAAATGCCCAGAATCGTTGTCCGATTGAGTGTGCTTATTGTGTCTGTCATCAAGACCGTGACTGGCACCATTATCCCCAAAACTTTCAGGATGTCTTAGCTCCGATTGACCTCCTTGATATTTTGCTAGATCGCATTTTTGCTACTCAGGAGGGACAAAAGGGCTTTCCGATTTCACTATGCGACTACTCCGATCCCTTTATTCCAGCCCATCGAGAACGTGTACTGTCAATTCTAGATGCACTGATTGAGCGTAAAGCAGCCAACATAGTCTACATCACTACTAAAGTTCATCCTGGCCAATCTTTTCTGGAGCGCCTAAAAACAACTCTAGAGCAACCTCATTCCCTTCGAGTCACTGTCTTTGTAAGTTTACCTCCTTTGAAACCAGGTTATGAGCAAGCCTCAATTCAGAGTCGGGTACAGTTGCTGCAAGATTTAGTCAAACTTGGCATTCCGTGTTGTTGGTATCTACGTCCACTGGTTGAACAGTGGTTTGATGAAGCTTTAATGTGGCAATTAGCACGCACGCTACTGCCCCATATCTCCCATCATGTTATTCTGTCTGGGCTTGTGATGTCTGAAGAGATTGAAGCGAGTCTGTTAAAACAGGAATTAATCGTTCCAGAATGGGATCGTACACAACCAGGACGTAAGGAATACTTGTCATTGGAGTTCGAGTCAAAACTGCGCTCAATTCTCAGCACTGTTGCTAGCGAGCAAAATACTTCTCTCGGCCCGGTGATGGGACATCGGCTATGCGGTACTAACGGCAATCATGCTTATGGCTGCTTGATTTGCGCCAAACAAAACCGTTATTGCCAACTTTTTCAACTTCATCACTATGGTGAGACGATCGCTGCTGAAGATAATCAACGCCTCAAGACGCTACTGAAACAAGATTCGCTGAAAGTAGGCTCATCTTTACAACGAGAGCCATCAACAGAAGAATGTCGGTGAAGTCCTCTAACCTGAAGCGAAGTTAGGTATGGTCTGATTACCTTGCCACTATGTGTCTACAAAATTGGTCTATTGGAGCATAAAGAGGGAAAATTATCTTGCCATTGTAGATCAATTTTGAACACATCCAACAATGAAATTCAGCGAAATTATCCGCCAATTTGGTGATGCTGTTAGCAATCATAGTCTGATTAGCAACCCAGACTATGACCCAGAAATTACAGGGGTAGCAGCTATTGATGAAGCTACTACTGGTACTCTCAGCTATGTAGAAGGGCCAAAATTTGGATCTTTTGTCGGTAAGACCAATGCTAGTGCTTTAATTTTTCCCGAAGACGAAAAATTACAGGCGATCGCACAAGAGAGAGGTATTGTCTGGCTAGCAACTCCAGATCCGCGACTGTTGTTTGCCAAAGCGATCGCACTTTTTTACCAACCATATCGCCCTGTTCCAGAAATTCATCCCACTGCTGTGATTCACTCCACCGCAAAAGTTGGTAGTGATGTTTATATTGGCCCCCATGCTGTGATTCAGCAAGGCGTAGAAATTGGCGATGGCGCAATTATTCATCCCAATGTGGTGATTTATCCAAATGTCAAAATAGGCGATCGCACTACCCTACACGCCAACTGTACCATCCACGAACGCACCCACATCGGTGCAGATTGCGTCATTCACAGTGGTGCTGTCATTGGTGCAGAAGGCTTTGGTTTTGTTCCTACCCGGACTGGTTGGTTCAAAATGGAACAATCTGGCTATACAGTCTTAGAAGATGGCGTGGAAGTTGGCTGCAACAGTGGTATTGACCGTCCATCCGTCGGAGAAACACGGGTAGGTCGCAATACAGTAATTGACAGCTTAGTGCAAATAGGTCACGGTTGCAAAATCGGTTCTGGCTGTGCGATCGCAGGTCAGGTTGGTATGGCGGGAGGTGTTCAACTGGGAAATCGCGTTATTTTAGCCGGACAAACAGGAATAGTCAATCAAGTGAAGATAGGAGATGGAGCAATGACATCTGCTCAAAGTGGAATTCACAACGATGTTGCGCCAGGAGAAGTTGTCTGCGGAACTCCAGCCCTTCCTTACAAACTATATCTCAAAGTATGTGCTGTTTATGGTCGCCTGCCAGATATGTATCAATCGCTAAAACAATTGCAACGTAAATCTAAAAATAGCAATGATTAATCAATGAAATTTGGGAATTGGGAATTGGGAAATATATTAATAGTTATTCTCCCCCTGCTCCCTTCCTTCTTTCCCATTCCCAATTCCCTAAGCAAAGGGTTTTGTAAGTCCTAAATAGGAATGGCGATCGCAAATTGTGTACCTACACCGACTTCAGATTCCACAATGATTTGACCACCGTGTTTTTCTACCACAATTTGACGAGCGATCGCTAATCCTAATCCTGTACCTTGACCAACTCTTTTAGTTGTAAATAAATGGTCAAAAATTCTTTGTTTTACCTCTGTTCTCATCCCCTTGCCATTGTCAGCAATCAAAATATTGACATAATTATCTTGTAAAAATGTCCGAATTGTGATGCGATTAGGGTTAGCCTCAATCTCCTGATAACTACGTCCCTGATTTGATTCTTCTAAGGCATCAATGGCATTTGCTAGTAAGTTCATAAACACCTGATTCAGTTGTCCAGAAAAACATTCCACTTCAGGCAAATCACCATAGCTTGTAATAACTTCAATCGCTGGACGGGTTTCATTGGCTTTGAGGCGATGCTTCAAAATCAAAATTGTACTGTTAATGCCTTCGTGAATATCACAAGCAACTTTGTAGTATCGATCTGCCCTAGAAAATGTTCTTAAACTGGTGCTAATATCACGGATGCGACTAATTCCCAAATCCATAGATGCAATCAGTTTTGGCAAATCTTCTTCTATATATTCCAAATCAATTGCATTAATTTTATCAGCAATAACTGTATTCGTTTGGGGATATTCTTGCTGATATAAATTAAGTAAATCAAATATATCTTTGAGATAATCTAATGCTGGGGGAATATTTCCGGCAATAAAGCCTACAGGATTGTTGATTTCATGGGCTATACCTGCAACTAAATTACCCAATGCTGACATTTTCTCACTTTGCACAAGTTGCAATTGAGCTTTTTGTAAGTCTTGCAATGCTTGTTGTGACTGTTGATAAAGCCGAGCATTTTCTAGAGAAATTGCGGCTTGAGTACAAAGAAAATTAATAACTACTAGGCGACCAATTGTAAATATACCTTGAGTTAAGTTGTTTTCTAAATAAATAATTCCAACCAAATGCCCTTGATTGATAATCGGTATACATAAGGCACTTTTTGGTTTATATCGCAACATGTAATCGCCAATCAAACCACTAATTTCAGTTTGGCAATTGTCAATTACCAGAGGTTCTAACGTATGTTTAACGTATTGAATAAGCTGTACAGGAACCTCTTGACAGTCATCTAAAGGTTGTGAACTAAGAACTGTTACGCTCTGCTGATCGGTGGGATTAATAGAGGCGATCGCTTGAATTTGCCATTCGTCTTCATTTGGTAGAATTAGTACACATTTTTTTGCTCCAGCATTTTCTAAGATAATTTTAGTAAGATTAGTAATTAATTCATCTAATTGGATGCTGCGGGAGATAATTTGAGCTACTTTGATGACAGATACAAAATCTAAAATCTCAGAAATACTGGTACTAGTAGCACTAGTACTAATTGTTGATTTTGAAATTGAAGTGCCACCTGTTGCTGCTATAGTTTCTAGAGAGTTGAAGCTGAGTTTTTGTTGTTGCAGAATGGGTTGAAGTAGCTGAGGATAGCGTTTTTCTAAGTCATCAGTTTTTGCCTTAGCACCCCATTTAGCGTAACAATAGTAAGCTTCTTGCATATATGCCTGAGCTACTTTTTCTTTTCCCAATTCTAGGTAAAATTTGGCTACAAGTTCGTTTGCGAGAGCTTCTTCTTGGATATAGCCGTTTTCTTTGGCGAGGGAGATAGAGGAATCATACAATTCCATCGCTTTATTTTTGTGTTGCAAAACTCGATGCCGTTCTGCCTCAATTAAGTAAAATTTGTGTTGATAATTCATTGGGGCATGATGTACCCATTTTCTCAACTTTTTTTGATGATAAGTGACTTTTTTAATAATTTGTTTTTTCTCAATCGCGGTTGCTTTTAAATAAAGATTTAGTTGTGTTAATGCGTCATAAAAATAAACTACTGGTACTACTGCTGCCGATGTTACTCCATCTAAATAGGTTATGGCATTAATCGCCGCATCTGAAGCCGCAGCATAATTTTCAAACAGATAGCAAAGTATTAGTTCATTGGCATAGCTAAAGCTTAATCCGGTGCGATCGCCTGCTTGTTCTTGTAATTTGCGAGTATTTTGGGCATCATAAACAGAACCTGATAATTCACTAGGATTAGTAGATTCTCCTAATAAATTCTTGATGGCTTGACGAAATGAATTTATATATGTAAAAGGTTTTTCCTGTTTAAATTGCCTGTAGACTTCGGCGTAATCACCCATCTTTTTTTCTAACTCAGACAACTCTTCACCGATAAAATATCCATGAAAACTACGAGTATAACTAGCCCATGACGCATATTCAATATCTCCTGTTTCTAAACCTACTTGATAGGCTTCGGTTAATGGTGCAATTGTCTCCTGAGTATGTTGATGCCAGTGATTGACAAATGTTTCAACAATGAAAAAGGTTCTAGCTTTTAATTCCTGAGCATTAAATTTATCCAGAACTTGTAATGCTAGTTGGCCAAATTCATAACCTGCCTGAATATTTCCGATAATGCCACACTGAATCAATCCATACCAGGCATAACCAAATGCAGATTCTGCTGCATTACCATACTGCATCGATAAACTGACTTCATTTAAAATAATTGGTGGTAGCAAATCTGGACGAGCAATATAAGCAGTTGAATTAGTACTAGCCAGAATTCTAATTGCTGCTAGTTGTTCCCCTCCAGTCATGTTAGGCAAGTCAATTAAACTTAAAGGAGATTTGCCTAGCAATCGTAATGTTATTTTGCCTAAACCAAGTAATGTTTCCGTTTGACTGGCTTGGGGAGAGAGTTTAACACCTAAGAGATTCAGAAGTGCGATCGCAGTCTGAATCGAATTATCAAAACGGCTCTGAGCTAAATAAGATTGAATTTGAATCTCAATAGATTTAACCCGATCTAGTAAAACTTTAGCATGGTGTTGTACTTGTAAGGCAAACTCTTCTACCTTGTCAAATTCGCCAATCAGATAAGCAGCCGCAGCAGCTTCTTCATACAAGGCTAAGGCGAGAGCATACTTTCGTTCCCAACTATCTGTTGTCAATAGCTGAATACCAAAACTAATATATTCCATTGCCGCAGTATATGCAGTAGATAGTTTCGCTTTTTGCCCAGCTAACAGATTTAACTGTGCTAATTGCTCTCTGTCTGACTGCTGAATAATTAGCTTCACACCAATATTCAATTGATTAACAATCTCAAAAATTCTCTCTTCTTGCTTTTCAATAGGTGTATTATTTAATAGCAGGTTGCCAATTTGCAAATGAATTGCTTGATTCTCACCCTCTGGGATTAAGGAATAAGCCGCTTGCTGAATGCGATCGTGCAAAAACTTATAACTGATAGTCTGAGAGCTTTTTAACCCATCTTGTGTTTCTTGTCCTACATAAAACTTGTATATTTCACTTTGAGGTAGGATGAATCCCTCTTGCAATGCTCTCCACAAATCCGATGAGGTTTCAAGTTCTGATTGTTCAGAAACAACTGCTAAAGTTGCTAAATTAAACTGATTGCCAATACAAGCTGCAAGTTTCAAAATATTCTGCGTTTTTGTCGGTAGTTTCTGCAACTGCAATGCCATAAATTCGACGACATCATCAGTAAGACTTAAGGCTTTTACTGCTACAATATCACATTGCCAGTAACCTAATTCCCTATCAAAGACAATCAGCTTATCTTCATAGAGAGATTTAAGAAATTGTGTGCTAAAAAACGGATTACCTTTACTCTTTTGGTAAACGAGTTTAGTTAATGGTTCAGCAATTTTTAGGGAACAACTAAGTGTATCAGCCACTAACTCATTTAAACTTAATAAACTTAATTTAACTAATGTAATAGTATTAATAATAGCCTGAGTTTTCCTAATATCTTCTAAAGTAAATATCAAAGGATGAGCCGCAAAGACTTCATTATCCCGATAAGCACCAATTAATAATAAATATCCCCCGGATGATTCACTCATCAACAATTGCATCAACTTGAGAGAGGCTGAATCTGCCCACTGCAAATCATCTAAAAACATCACCAAGGGATGTTCTTTAGTTGTGAATAGCTCTACAAACTTCTGAAATAGTAAATTAAAGCGATTCTGTACCGCATTCCCTGATAATTTTGGTGCGGGTGGTTGTTGACCAATAATTATTTCTAATTCAGGAATAACTTCAATAATTACCTGTCCATTCTCGCCGACAGCTTCTAGAATACTGGTTTTCCAGCGATCTAGCTGTTGGTCAGTCTCTGTTAACAACTGCATCATTAAATTCCGAAAAGCTTGTACAAAAGCAGAAAAGGGAATATTGCGATTAAATTGGTCAAATTTACCTTTAATGAAATAGCCTCGTTGTTTAACAATGGGTTTATGAACTTCATTGACAACAGCAGTTTTACCAATACCAGAAAAACCTGCAACTAACATCAGTTCGCTACTTCCTTGAGAAACCCTTTCAAAGGCTGCTAGTAGTTGCTGAACTTCGTTTTCTCGACCGTATAATTTTTCTCTGACGAGGAAGCGATCGCACACATCCCTGGTTGCAATTTTAAAGGTTTCAATCTTATCTGTAAAATTGAGTTGTTCTCGGCAAGTTTCTAAATCATATTTCAATCCTAATGCACTCTGATAGCGATCTTCAGCATTCTTTGCCATCAGCTTCATCACAATATCACAGAGAACTTGGGGAACCGCTTCTTCGTTTTCTAATTTTGTTAGCGCAGCGTTAGCGAGTCTGCGATCGCCATTTTTAATTCTGAATCGATCGGGTTGTTTGGCAATATGACAATGTAGCAACTCCATTGGATCGTCAGTCAAAAACGGCAGTTCTCCCGTTAGCAATTCAAAAAAAGTGACTCCCAATGCATAGAAATCTGCCCGATAATCAATCCCTCGATTCATCCGTCCAGTTTGTTCTGGTGCAAGATAGGCTAATGTCCCTTCTAGAACATTGGGATTTTTAATTTCCTGGGTTTCTTTGGGTAATAAAGAAGCAATACTAAAATCGATGATTTTAACCTGCTTTGTCTCTGGGTGAATCAGGATATTTGCAGGTTTGATGTCTTTGTGAATAATTTGGTGATGGTGCAAGTAGTTGAGGATATCCGCAAGTTGGATGGCAATTTCCAAAAACTCCTTTAATGTTAGTGGTTGATTTTGAACATAGCCTCGTAGTGAAGTACCGCCAAAATCTTCCATCACTAACGCATAGCTATTGCGGTAAGTTTCTAAACTATATGGACGAATAATCCCCGGACTATCTAGATTTTTGGCAATCGTATACTGGTTACGAAACTGCAACAGTTCGCTGAAAGTTGGGTACTCGCGCAGTAGCAATTTGACTACAATGCCAAGCCGATCCGCTTCTCTTATGCCCCTATACACCACTGTTCTAGAGCCAGCATAGAGTTTTTCTATTAGTTGATATTGGGGAATTATAGCGATCGCATCCATCTGTACCTACCTTACCGCACAAGTTTTATGGCAAACATTTAATACCCTTAGTATGCCCTTTGCTTGAGTATCGATAGCAGCTAGTACGTCAATGGTATTTGCCAGCAGGTTTATAAACGTGCAGAGACGCACAACTTTGTGTCTCTACGTAGGTTGAGACTGAAAGCGTTAGATAGTAAGTAGTAACGCATCTCAATTGAGGTCTTGCAGTTACCCTGCGGCGTTCCGCCCGACCCCCTAAAAAATGCTATCTGGGTGATTAGATCGTTTTTAAATAATGTTTCAGCAAACATTTAAACAGCGTGTAAGTCGTATATTGTTTTTGCACGAAAAAACTAAATATTTAACGATAAATTATAAAAAATATTAGTTTAAATTATCCATCAAGGTATTACAATTTTATTTGCTAAGGCTATAAATAAATAAATATATTTGTTTTAAAAAAAGCTAGGATAATGGATAACTAATATATCTACTTTGAAAAATATCTTTCTGAAAGAGAAAATAATCGATGGCATATCCCAGGAGATAGATATATACGTCTAATTAATAATGATATAAACGAAGTTGTCTAACTTTTATAGCAAGCTTCGTAACCAAAAAAATAAGAAATTAAGGGGGGAAAATGCCCAGGCTCATAGGACAGCGCTCTAATACTGGAGCCAATATCACCGTTTTAATTACCCTTGTGGCTATCTTTGGGGTATTCCTTGAATACTTTGGCGTTATTGACATCGCTCCTGGTTTTGGTCGAGAGGGGCGATATTTTCAGCTAAAAATTCAGCCAACCAACGAACAAGTCACTGGACAACCCAATCAATAATAAAAACTGCGAGGAATAGATAAATGCGTAAAGGTAGTGATGTTATCGATCAAGTAGTCGTTACATCTGACAATGGTAAGAAGATTGAGCGGATTATAGACTTAATTTTTGATCAAAAAAATAATCAAATTTTGGGTTTTCTGGTTGAAGAGAAGGGACTATTTCGGAATGCCAAAGTCATTCCCCTAGAAGAAGTGCAAGCGATTGGGTTAGATGCGATCGTTGTTAACTCGAAAGAATCTGTTGTTAAGGTACATCGTGTCCCTGCAATTAAAGAGATTCTGCACCAGAATCTCGTCTTAAAAGGAACCAGAATTCTGACCACTGAGGGACTTAACCTTGGTGTACTAGTTGATTTGTTCTTTGACGAGCATAGCGGGTTGGTGGAAGGATACGAAGTTTCTGGCGGTGTATTTGCCGATGCTTACTCGGGGCGATCGTTCGTTCCCGCTCCCGAAACGCTGACAATTGGTTATGATGTTGCCTTTGTACCTCCACAAACTGCTCAGATGATGCAAGAACAGATCGGTGGTATCCGAGGAGCCGTTCAAGCAACTGAAGACAAGTTGCAAGAATCGGCCCAAACAGCTAACCGTAGATTACAAAAAGCCAGCCAGGCAGCAGGTGAGCAACTGCAAAGCTCGGTAGACAATGTGAACCGCACGCTACAGTCAGCAAGCCAGTCGGCAGGCGAACAACTGCAAGCTGCAACTGATGCTACTAGCAGCAAACTGCAAGACCTCAATCGAGATGCATCTGCTTTACTAACAAATAATCTGGTTGACCCTGCGGAGCAAAAAATATTCGTGATTGGCAAGCATGTTGAGCGGGATGTGCTGACTCCAGATGGTAGTGTACTGTTACTACAGGGGCAGGAAGTCACCATAGTCGAGGCAGAAGCTGCCGATCGCATGGGTATCCTTGATGAACTATACCGGGCTACGGGTGGCAGTCTGACTGCAAATATTAGCCGCAATTTGAAAGCAGTAACAGAATCTACTAGCAATCAAATTCAGAGCGTAACTCAAAACAGTGCTGCTAACCTACGTTATTCGGTTGATGGGCTGGCAGCACAAGCGCGTCTAGCGATTCAGCAAGTAAGAGGGCGCAGAGTCTTACAAACAGTGCGTGCTGACGATGGCTTAATTATTGCGGCATCTGGGCAGATTGTAACTGAATCCATCCTCGATCGTGCCCAGATTTACGGCAAAGAAGCAGAATTACTGAGCGCGGCTGGTCTGGCTCTGGCAACCGCAGTTAGTTCTAGCGCAAATGACACGTGGTTAGAAACCAAAGTTCAACTGCGCGATGGAGCAAGCGTTGCCCAAAAGAACCTCAACACTTTCTGGCAAACTTTGAAAGAGCAGGCAGAAAAGTTACAAGGACGCAGCACACGGGCACTGAAGAAGCAACGAATTGAACAAGCCCTGGGTCGTCCAGTTACCCGCGTCATTCTCGATCCACAAGACAATGTGATTTTGAATGTGGGTGAATTAATTACGCATCGCGCTGTGCGTCAGGCTGAAGAAAGTGGAGTTTTGAATATCTTAGTGAGTTCAGTCTATATTAAGGAGCCAGAAATATCCGATCGAGAACTGCGGGCCCAAGAACATGGAATGGCGGCTCTGGCGCATCACGGTAATGGGCGATCGCAAATTGAAGTCAAATCAATCTCAGTAAACTAATCCTCGGCTTTAATACTTGTAAACTATTACTAAATTACCGTTCCTCTGACTCTCTGTTAAAGGCTGTCGAGCAAATTACCTTAAAAGATTTGCTCAGAGGCTCAGAGGTGCGATCGATCCGAATATGGTAAAGAATCGGATTGTACTTATTGGTATTACTAACCAAAGCGCCGATGATTATTTTTCTACCCCTTACACTACTGGTACCAGTTCTGGATGAAGGTGCGCCGAACTATATGAGGAATGAACCGCAAAGGACGCAAAAGGCACAAAGAAAGAAATAAGAAGCAAAGGAAATTTGGCGCAGCTTCACAAAGAAATGGTATGAGCATAAGCAGGAAATACCAGGAGTGATGATTCAAGCCCGTCTGAAAACTTTTTTGCCATTTCAACGGCTGATATTGAAGAACTGCGGATGAGAGTAGATGCCTGTTTAACCAGTGGTTTGCGATTGCGTGATTCGATCATTGCTAAACTTTGCTTGTGAAACTAAATTTAAGTACAGCATTTTATTAATTAATTCGTAGCTAAGTAGAACAGGGTAAATAATTAAAGGTTTGTAGTGAGAACTTTAGTTCTCAAATCAGGACTAAAGTCCTTACTACGAACTGATTTTCGCTAAAGTTACATTACATAGTTTGTTTTTTTCAAGTCGTTCTACTTAATTAAATTTGGTCATACCCTGCAATGCCATTTATCGGCTTGCATTGTGAATGCATTGGCTTGCATTGTGAATGCATTGGCTTGCATTGTGAATGCATTGGCTTGCATTGTGAATGCATCGACTTGCATTGTGAATGCATCGACTTGCATTGTGAATGCATCGACTTGCATTGTGAATGCATCGACTTGCATTGTGAATGCATCGACTTGCATTGTGAATGCATCGACTTGCATTGTGAATGCGTTCTCCTGTATTAAAGGGAAAAACTGTACTAAGGGCCACCAGGAGGAGGGCCACCCATACCGCCAGGAGAAACACCCCTGTTAGTGTTACTATTTTTCTTAGAATCCGCTGGCGCACTCACCAAAATCTTTTCATTTCCTTGTAAACCTGATTGCACAACGGTTTTGTTATTTACCGTAGCTCCAGTTTTAATTGGCACAAATCGAGTGCTGCCATTTTCTGTAAGCACCTGCACTCCCGTACCGTTGCTCTGACGAGCGATCGCCACCGTTGGGACAACAAGCACATTGTTTAATTCGCCTGCATCGAATTTCGCATCAACATTCATGCTTGGAAGCAGCAGAGTCTCAGGATCGGTGAAATCCACTTTAACTTTAACGCTGGTAACATTGGTTGCCACAGTTGCCTGAGCCGCAACCTGGGCAACTTTTCCCTTAAAGGTTTTGTCAGGATACGCATCGGCTGTAATGCTTACCGACTGCCCTACCTTAATTTTGCTAATATCGGTTTCGGCAATATTTGCTACAACCTGATAGGTTGATGCCAGCGACAGAATCGAAGAAGAGGTCGATCCCGAAACCGAACTCCCAGATGTTGTTGGTGTAACGAAATCACCTGGATCGGAATACTTGGAAGTCACAATCCCACTAAATGGGGCACGAATTACTGTGTCTTGAATTTGTGTTTGAATCGTTTTTAGACTGCCCTGTTGCTGAACTACTTGAGCGCGTGCGGCATCAATATCTTCCTGACGGTTTCCTGCTTTCAGTAGTGCTAAAGCTTCCTGTTTTTCCTTAACTGCTGCCTTTAGTTGCTCGATATTTTCTTTGCGCGATCCAGCTTTTTGCAATGCTAGCGCTTGCTGGGTTTCATTTACGGAAGCTTTGGCGCTATCGCGGTCGGCACGTTTTTGGTTTAAAGTCTGAAGGGAAATAGCACCGGCGTTGTATAGTTCCTGATTGCGGCTTAAATCATCTTCGGCTTTTGTTAAACTTGCTTGGGCGCTTTTTAAACGTGCGTCAGCTTGAGCAATATCTTGAGAGCGATTACCTGCTTCTGCTTTTTCTAAAGTCGCTTGGGCTTGTTCTAATTGTGCCTGTGAAGCAGCAATATCTTGAGGACGATTACCAGCGATCGCCTTTTGCAAATTTGCTTGAGCAGCAGCCAGAGAACCCTGAGCTTGAATTAATTGCCCTTGCAGATTTGAGTCATCCATATATGCCAGGATTTGCCCTGCTTTCACAGAGTCACCTTCATCTACTAGCAATTTCTTTAGCTGTCCAGAACTTTTGGGGCTGACGTTGGTCGATTGTTTGGCTTCAACAGTACCATTGGCTGAGATTGTAATCGGTAACGTTTCTCGCTCGACTGGAATCGTCTGCATTTTGCTTCTGGCTTCTTGAGTGGAAGAAATCACCGTCTGACGGTAAACGAGGTATCCACCACCTGTAAGTGAACTGAGTATCAATAACCCCATCAGCCATTTCGTCAGTTTGCCTTTTATCAAACCTTCTTTAAAAGGTTTGAGTGTAATTTGTTGGGGAGAATTAAGTGTCATAGGTTATGAATGCACCTTGGTTGTAAACAACAATTGAGTCATTGCGATTGACTCCTGCAAGCAATTGATTAATTGCTCAAAGGACGTGACGGAATCCCCAACGCTTCCCGCAATTTCTCTTCGGTGACACCAAGCTTTGTAGCTGCCGCTTTCAGGTCGGGACGGCGACGCTCTCCATCTGGTGGATTGGTTGAATTAGTGGGTACTCCCAAAGCTTCTTTTAACTTGGCTTCGGTAACACCGAGTTTTTGAGCCGCAGCTGTAAAATCAATCTGACGGTGCGATCGCCTTCCTTGCGGCGATCGCTCACCCGCTTGAGAGGGATTTTGGGCGGTCAGATTTGGGTTACTGGCTGCTTGACCACAGGATGCAAGGGTGAGGGAAATGGCTGCCAAAGCTAGAAATTGACGAATAATCATAACAATCAATCTTGTTTTGCTGAGATTGGAAAGAGTTGATAGTTTTAATTACACCAGCCCAATATGACAGCTTTCCCTTTGTCTTAATTACAATTTTGTAATAATAGCGATTCTCATTTGAATGAGTTATATGGCTAGGGGCGCACAGCTAGCTGTGCGCCCCTACCTGGTTAATTATTTCTTTCTGAGCCGTTCGGAAATTTGCGTAGGCGTATATTTCTAGATGAGACAGGAGTTTTATTAGGTCTGGTAAGAACTCATGCGCGTTCGTAACAAAGAACAAGAGCTTACGACCAAAAACCATATTTACGCGAAGCGACGGTCGCGGCTACACGAGACTTTACCTAATAACCTTTGATTTTTCAACTATAGAGGAGAAACAAAGCAAGCTTTTGCTTAAGTTAATACCAATCAACTTGTGCCCATAGCTTGTACTCCACAAACTAAAATCCTAATTTCTCCAGCACTGGCTTGGTGGAAACAACATGGCGTTCTAAACCCAGTTCTTTTGGACTAACCCCAAGTGCTAAAGCAATTAACTGGGGTAAATGCAACACTGGTAAACCTAACTTTTGCTCAATAACCTTTTCCACCTCTGGCTGACGCGAGTCTAAATTTAAGTGGCACAGCGGACAAGGTGTAACTATACAGTCAGCACCAGATGTTAAAGCATCCTGAATATGCATCCCCGCCATTTTGAAAGATTGGGTAGTCGCATAGCTAGCTAAGGGCCAACCACAACATTGTGTCCGGCCTCGGTAATAAATTGGTGTTGCACCCACCGCCCGAAACATATTTTCCATCGCCTCTGGTTGAAAAGGGTCGTCATAAGGCATGGATTTTTGGGCGCGGAGGAGATAGCAGCCATAAAAAGCCGCACATTTTAATCCACTTAACTTTCGGGTGACACGTTTGGTAATTTCCTCTAAACCGTAATCTGTCACCAAAGCGTAGAGGAGATGTTTAACATCAGTACTGCCGCGATAAGGCGAACAGCCTTCTTTATGCAGCAAACCATTAACCTGTTCAATGTAAGTAGGATCAGTTGTTTGGCATTCTTTCAGGTGTTCGTTGACATGACCAATAACACCCTGACAAGTACTGCAATGAGTAAGTAAAGGTAAATTTAATTCTTCAGCTAAAGCAATATTTCTAGCGTTGACTGTATCTTCCAGCAGTTGAGAATCTTCTTTAAATGTGCCGGAACCGCAGCAAGCAGCTTTTTTAAGTTCAACCAATTCAATACCCAGTGCTTTGGTAAGAGCTTGAGTTGACTGATAAAGTTCCCGACAGGCCCCTTGGGCAACACAACCAGGGAAGTAAGCGTATTTGAGTTTGAGTGTCTGAGATAGCATAGAGGTATATTTGGGTTAGAGCGATCGCTCTAAACAATAACTGTTTTATTACTCCTTGTTAGCACTAAAGTTCTGATGTTTGACATTCAGTGACCCTTTAACCGTCTAGGTTAAAAGCCACAGCGTCTATATATTATGATTGCTAGCAAGGCTGTGAATACTGACCAAGACATTGTAAAAAAATTTAGTAATAATTAGACAACTGAAGCATTTACACGGTATCGGTGATGGCGTAACCCGCTCCCCTACCCAATTCCCAGAAAACTTACCCTATCCTTTTGAGGGATGAGAGGGGTTTTCTCAGAGAAAAACCCTTGGTAGTGTACGGGCGATCGCGCTTGACGATAAGATGTATATGCTCAAAACAATGTCTCCTGTAAAGAGCAGAACCTCGCAACTGGTTAAGGACTTTTACTATTTATGAGCCAAACGGAACTTTTTGATAAGGTCAAGAAAATTGTCGCCGAACAACTGAGTGTTGACGACCCTGCCAAAATCACACCCCAATCAAAGTTTATGGACGATCTAGGAGCAGATTCCTTGGATACCGTTGAACTGGTGATGGCTTTGGAAGAAGAATTTGATATCGAAATTCCTGACGAAGCTGCCGAGCAGATTATATCGGTTCAAGACGCAGTAGATTACATCAATAACAAAGTTACCGCATCAGCTTAAAAAAAGTTTTGAGTCTTTGTTGGCCCTTGGCGTTTCCCCTTCTGCCAAAGGGAGAGGCTAGCGCCAAAGGAGAAGTTTAGATGGCTTTGTCTCACCCCCTCTGGGCGTTGATGGCAAAAACCACTGCTTTGACTTTTCACTGAGTGCTGAACAGTTAAAAGTTTAAGAGTTAGAGTTTTAGGAGGCAAAATTTTGGAGTTTTCTCTATCTTTGGGTGCTTCCAAAACTCACAACTCACAACTTGAAACTCAGCACTGTTTAATGCCTGCTGCTTTTTCGCCACATTTAACTGAATCATGACAGATCATACACGTAAACGCGTTGTTGTAACTGGTGTTGGCGCGATTACACCTATAGGTAACACAGCAACAGAATATTGGGATGGATTATTGAGTGGACGCAATGGCATTGACTACATCACATTTTTTGATGCGTCTCGCCATGATTGCCGGATTGCTGGTGAGGTAAAAAACTTCGATCCACATGATTATTTAGAGCGCAAAGACGCGAAGCGCATGGATCGATTTGCCCAATTTGGGGTTTCAGCAGCAAAACAGGCTCTATCTAACGCGCAGTTAGTTATTAATGAACTGAATGCAGAACAGGTAGGTGTCATGATCGGTTCTGGCGTTGGCGGCATTAAGGTATTAGAAGACCAGCAAACTATCTACCTCAACCGCGGGCCCGATCGCTGTAGTCCATTCATGATACCGATGATGATCGCCAATATGGCAGCAGGATTAACGGCAATTCACACGGGTGCTAAAGGGCCAAATTCCTGCCCAGTAACTGCCTGCGCTGCTGGCTCCAACGCTGTTGGCGATGCTTTTCGCTTAATTCAAGGGGGATATGCCCAAGCGATGATTTGCGGCGGAACCGAGTCAGCTGTGACACCATTATCAATGGCTGGGTTTGCCGCTTGCAAAGCCCTCTCTTTTCGCAATGACGATCCGGCTCATGCTTGCCGTCCCTTTGACCGCGATCGCGATGGATTTGTCTTGGGTGAAGGTTCAGGAATTTTAATTTTAGAAGAACTGCAACACGCCCTGAGTCGCGGCGCTCACATTTATGCCGAAATGATCGGCTATGGTATGACCTGTGACGCATACCATATTACTTCCCCCGTCCCTGGTGGACTTGGAGCCGCTAGAGCGATCGAATTAGCGCTCAAAGATGGCGGTATCGCTCCCGAACAGATTAGCTACATTAATGCTCACGGCACTAGTACCCCAGCTAATGATTCAACTGAAACCTCAGCCATCAAAAAAGCCTTGGGAGAACATGCTTATAAGGTGGCAATTAGCTCAACCAAATCGATGACAGGTCATTTATTAGGCGGTTCTGGAGGTATTGAAGCAGTAGCAACAGTACTGGCGATCGCTAATGACCAAATTCCTCCGACAATCAATCTGGAAAATCCCGATCCTGAATGTGACTTAGATTACGTGCCTAACTCCAGCCGCGCTCAAAAAGTCGAGGTGGCAATATCCAATTCTTTTGGGTTTGGCGGTCATAATGTCACACTGGCCTTTAAGAAATACGTCTAAAAATTTCCCATTTTATCGCTGTCAGTTCTCCTGAAATGACTGCGCTAAAAGTATCAGAAATATCATTCCGATATAACTTAAGCGTTCAGCATGACCCAATTATCAGCTTGATTTATCACTAGAAACTCAGGAGATCCCGCTTGTCCATCGACAAGTGGGAATGGGATGATGAGGATACTGTGGGGAATCTAAAATAACCCCAGCAAGAGAAGCTACAAAGAGTGCTAACCCGTCGTTAAAAACAAGAGATTATGACTGTTGCAACCCAATCCCTCAAAGAACTGTCCCTCGAAGAACTTTGTATTAACTCGATCCGCTTCTTGGCTGTTGATGCCGTAGAAAAGGCAAAATCGGGACACCCAGGACTGCCAATGGGCGCGGCTCCGATGGCTTTTGTCCTCTGGGATCGATTTTTGAAGTTTAATCCCAAGAATCCTAAATGGTTTAATCGCGATCGCTTTGTCTTATCTGCCGGTCATGGCTCGATGTTGCTGTATGCCTTACTCTACTTGACAGGCTACGATAGTGTAAGCATTGAAGATATCAAGCAATTCCGTCAATGGGGTTCTAGAACTCCCGGACACCCAGAAAACTTTGAAACCCCAGGCGTGGAAGTCACAACTGGCCCCTTGGGTCAAGGAATCGCCAATGGAGTTGGTTTAGCGATCGCCGAAGCACACCTTGCCGCTAAATATAACAAACCCGATACCAAGATTGTTGACCATTACACCTACGTAATTTTAGGTGATGGTTGCAACATGGAAGGAATTTCTGGTGAAGCTTGTTCTTACGCAGGACACTTGGGATTAGGCAAACTCATTGCTTTGTATGACGACAACCACATCTCCATCGACGGTTCCACAGATGTGGCATTCACCGAAGATGTTTCCAAGCGCTTTGAAGCTTACGGTTGGCACGTTTTACATGTCAAAGATGGTAATACAGATTTAGCAGCGATCGCTAAAGCAATTGAAGAAGCTAAAGCTGTCACCGATAAGCCATCAATGATTAAGGTGACAACCACCATCGGTTATGGTTCCCCTAACAAACAAAACACTGCTGGCGTTCACGGCGCTGCTTTGGGTGCAGACGAAATTGCCTTGACTCGTAAACAACTTAAGTGGGAATACGAGCCTTTCGTTATTCCAGAAGAAGCCCTCAACCACACACGGAAAGCAGTTGAGCGTGGCGCAGGTTACGAAGAGGAATGGAACAAAACATTTGCCGACTACAAAGCTAAGTATGCCCAAGAAGCAGCTGAATTTGAACGCTACATTAGCGGCAAACTACCCGACGGTTGGGATAAAGTACTACCAACCTACACCCCAGAAGACAAAGGATTGCCCACCCGTAAGCACTCAGAAACCTGCCTCAACAAATTAGCAGCAGTTTTACCTGAATTGATTGGTGGTTCGGCTGACTTGACCCACTCCAACCTTACCGAAGTCAAGGGCAAAGGCGACTTTCAAAAAGGGCAATACGAAAACCCCAACATCCACTTTGGTGTCCGGGAACATGCTATGGGAGCAATCTGTAATGGCATAGCGCTGCACAGTTCGGGATTAATTCCTTACGGTGCTACCTTCTTAATCTTCACAGACTACATGCGTGCTGCCATCCGCTTATCCGCCCTTTCCCAAGCTGGCTCGATTTGGGTGATGACTCACGATTCCATTGGACAAGGTGAAGATGGCCCAACACACCAACCCATTGAAACTCTGGCTTCCTTGCGTGCCATTCCTAATTTAACGGTGTTTCGTCCCGCAGACGGTAACGAAACCTCTGGCGCTTATAAAATAGCGATCGAGAAAGCCAAGCAAAATGCTCCGTCTCTGTTGGCGTTAACCCGTCAAAACGTCCCCAACTTGGCAGGTACATCAATTGAAAAGGTGGCCAAGGGTGGATACACGGTGGTGGATTCTGAAGGTACACCAGAGTTGATTTTAATTGGCACTGGTTCAGAATTGAGCCTCGCCGTCAGCGCAGCCGAAAAACTCACGGCTGAAGGAAAGAAAGTCCGTGTTGTCTCACTACCTTCATGGGATCTCTTTGAAGCACAAGATGCAGCCTATAAAGAGTCTGTTCTACCGAAAGCTGTCACCAAGCGTTTGTCTGTAGAAGCTGCTAGCAGCTTCGGCTGGCACAAATACGTTGGTACTGAAGGCGATTGCGTTAGTATCGATCGTTTTGGTGCTTCGGCTCCAGGCAATGTTTGTCTAGAGAAGTTTGGCTTTAGCGTTGATAATGTTTTAGCTAAAGCTAAACAATTGTTGGGTTAATAGAAACAGAATATTCTCAAAATTTTGTGGGGTGGGCTGAAATGCCCGCCTTTTTTTAACGCAAAGGGGCGCTGAGTGAGATTGTTTATAATTCAATCCGGTTCAGTTAAGCATTTTTCTCTCTTTGCTTCCTTCTCTACGAGACGCTACGCGATTGCGGTTCGTCAAAAAATTGATTTTGGCAAAGAGTTTTAGCCTTAACTGAGAGGTTGTTTGAAAAGGGTTGGCTTGAGCCTCAAGTATGACTCAGTGGCGCGATCTCAAATACCAAAACTCCGATTCTCTCGTAGCATTTTCTCGGTAGCCAGGGTAGTGAAACACACGCTTGAGGACTTTTGAAACATCCTCTGAATTGTATTGGTTTATAATTGAGGTAATTAGTTAAATATTGGGAGGAAGTTATGCAAGAAGTTTCTAGCTATCATCAAGAACTTATCAATCGGATATCGCCAATTGTGGAAAATTTATTTAAAGGTAATAGTTTATATGAAGTAAAGTTAAATAAACTGGAAATAAGCCAAATGTTAGTTGAACTGTTTGGGCAATTCTCACGAGAAGAAATGAGAGAAATTAAAGATGATGATTTGATAGATAGAATAGATAGTATTTTAATTTTAGAGGCAGTTTCAGGTACGTTAAACGATTTAACACCGGAGCAAATCAAAATGTACGATGAAGCAGTAAAGCGAAAATAGACAAAGTGACTTATTTATTAGATACAAACATTGTTAGTTATATTTTGAAGAGAAATGTAATTGTAGATCGGAAATTTCGGGAAGTCCTGCGTCTGAAACAAGATGTGTTTATTAGTTGCATAACTTACTATGAAGTCAAACGAGGCCTTTTAGCTATCAATGCAACTAGACAGTTAGTTGAGTTTAATAAATTTTGTCAAGTATATAAAATTATATTAATAGATGATTTAGAGATTATTGAACTAGCATGTGAAATATATGTGGACTTACAACGCAGAGGGTTTACTATCCAAGAGCAAGATATATTGATAGCGGCTACAGCGATCGCACGCGGATTAATTCTGGTTTCTAATGACTCTGACTTGCTGCGAGTGCAAAATATTAATTTAGAAAACTGGCTGCAAACTGATTATTAAAATATCTTTATTTATTATGGATAACACTTCTTTACCTCAAAAAGATTTATTATCAAATATTACCTTTTTTGCAGGGATTGTAATTGGAGTTATAAGTGCAAATTTAATCATTTTTTTGATGAAAGAAAGTACTAATCTGGATTTAGTCATCACAGGATCAAAAGTAGGAGCTATTTTTGTAATCTTAACTGTAGTCATTGTTTGGAATATACAGTGGCTTATTAAAAAAGATTTTTATATTAATATATTCTCTTGGTTAGTAACAGCATTGATCGTAGGAACTATAGTAGGGCTAATTATTGAAGATAGAATTGGAACTATATTTGCAGTAGGATTTACATTGGGTATTGTAGTAATGACTGCTACTTTAACTTTATGTGGTTATGTCACTATTGGTATTTTATCTATTGGTTTTTACCCTAGATGTGTTATTTGGGTAAATTCGCTTGAGGCTATTAGAGTATTCTTAACTACGCTAGCAGTCAAGCTGGTAGTAATTATCTTTTTCCACGGTATTGATATACACAGCATAAAGTCTTATTTGCTTTGGTGAGCGATGCCTACAACGGGCGATGCCTACGCAACGCTTGACTACTAAACCGAGAGAATTAAATATTAACCCCGCTTGCTGAGTTTAATTATTTTGTCAACTATCTTTAGACAGATAGGGGAAATACTACGCGGCTGGTCGTCAGAAACGGCTTGCTAGTAATGAAAAAATGAAATTTGCATACCAGAGAATATTCTGTGGATACTGAATTTATTTTGTCAATGTGTAATCTTTAGCATGGTTTATTCAATCAGCAGGGCCTTCTGTGGACTTAATCTATATTCATGCTTTCAGTGGATGCAGTTATGACTTTATAAATGCGACTATATGTATGTCCTCAAACAATAGATAGTTGCTGTTGTCCAATTGAAAAAATATGATTTTTCTGACTCCAGTAACTTTAGATTTATCTAATTGTTTGATGTTTTGAGAAGGTAACACAATGAATAACATCCTAAAGCGCACACTTTTACCCAGCCTCATGGCTGCAAGTTTAGCTGGTGTAACTTTGGTTCCCGCTAAACCGGCTGCTGCTGATGACCAAGTACTACGAGATGCAGGTATTGGGGCTGTTACCAACGTTGTCACTGGAGCCGTTAGAGGAAATGGTAATGTATTAGGCAATGCCGTCAAAGGTGGTGTCACTGGTGCAGCCGTTAACGGTGCAAATGGTCTGAGAAACACTCGCAATCGCCGTCACCGCAATATTGGTCAAGATGTTGGAGTCGGTGCAGGTGCTAGCGCAGTCACTGGCGTAGTTACTGGCGATGGCAGAGATACTCTTGGGAATGCTGTTGATGGTGCAGCTGTAGGTGCAGCAATCCATCTGCTCACCAATGGCAAATAATTCGTAAATTCATCAGCAAAAATACTTCCCAGATGTTAACAAGTTGCACTTGTAAACACTACGAACTTATCCCTCCCTTAATTCCTCTCCTTTTAGGATGAGCAAACACAGCCCCCTTTCCCTAATAGAGAAAGGGGGCTGGTGGGTTAGATTTATATTGGGATATGTGCCACCGTCAGGTTCAGATGACTTTAAACTTAATAGTAAACTCTAGCCCTTCAACGCTTTTCTAAAGTTTCGACGATAGGATTGATTTGTAAGAAACAAAGCTGGCCATAGCAACGATAAACCAATGCGATTGGTCAAAGTTGGATTAAAATTAGTCCGTCCAAACCCGTTCCAAAATTTCCAAACGCCCCCTCCGTAAACCCCTATCAAGCCAATAACAATTAAAGTACCCATTCCTATCAACCCCGTTAGTAACTGACAGAATTTAAGTTAAGTTTTACCACACTAGGTAAGCACTTCATAAGTAACACCGAGAAGGTATGATAGAACTCCCCATTTACATCTAAGTCAGTTAAACACACATTCTCTTATTCCAGTGTAAGATAGCCCCATGCATTGCAGCTAGTTGGAGGCTCATGTCTCGCACTTTGTTAGAAGCCTTGAGCTAAATACACAAAACCGTATTTGTGGCCAAAAACTTGCTGTAGTGAGGAATAAAGTATAAATCATGCTAAAAATTAAGCTTAGACAATACCAAAACCTCATCTAAATTTTAGATGTCTTGGGAGCGATCGCTCTCAAAAACCCATATCCAGAAACATTTATTCTACTTATCATAACTTTCTGGCATACCCACTGCTGATAAACCTGCGATCGCTCTGAGATTTTGGCAACGAATCAACTCAGTAAAATTTA
The DNA here is from genome assembly GCF_002245975.1 of Nostoc sp. 'Peltigera membranacea cyanobiont' 213. Classification (NCBI taxonomy): domain Bacteria; kingdom Bacillati; phylum Cyanobacteriota; class Cyanophyceae; order Nostocales; family Nostocaceae; genus Nostoc; species Nostoc sp. 'Peltigera membranacea cyanobiont' 213. The sequence continues at coordinate 32,110 of NZ_NOLI01000050.1, forward strand.
AACCAGAACGCCCTTCAATTTTGGCTACCGCTTCAATGGCAGATAACAGGTGCTGCGCTGCTTCCGCTTCGGAATAACCTCGCCGTTGTGCTATGCGAATTGCTGCTGCATCGGCATTTAACTCTGACTCAAGAGATTTATTAGTCCGCCAGATCCGAAAAGCAGCGATCGCACTTAATCCCCCTGCTACGGCGACACCCACTACATCTGACTGTGATGCTTCCAATAATCCACCTAACAGACCCGCCAGCACCACACCTTGATAAATGTCTGGTTTAAACCACTTCACCCCTGTCAACCAGCTAACCATCTGCAACAGCAGCAAATCTCGTTGCGGCTTTGCTAGGCGAGGCCATAAATCAAAATTAATATATATCGGTCGCGCCTGATTCCAGGGTTGGGGAAAGGAGGCGTAAATTACTTTTGCTTGCTCTGGCTTACTAACGATTTTTGTCGTCATCCGACCAGAAGCAGGCATCACATCTAATAAACGGCGAATTTCAACATTTGGCTCCATAAATTTAATTATTAGCCATAATGTGCATAGTAATTATTTTAGTTACCATTTGTGTTAACCTTTGATTTGTGAGATGCTCTCGCAGTCTTTCTAAATAGTTATTCTCTTAGTGAAAATCTCTATAAATGGCGATTTGTAAATAGTTCAGACAAAGCCATAAGAATATTGATTAAGCAGTTCGATAGTGTGGCGGGATTTTATAGTATCCGTTTGCCCCTAAGTTCAAAACCTCAAAGTTTTGGATAATCATTGATACTAAAGTTGTAACGACATGGACGCTTTTGCTACCCTCCCACCTGAATGGACGAATAAGGCAGTACATGCATCTGAATTTTGCTGTCCTAACTGCCACTCAACTAGCCGAGAAGCTGAAAAAGTTTGGCTAAATCGGCGATCGCCTGTTTTTACAGAAGACCGTCGTCGCAAATGGCAAGAGTTCTACTCCTGTCACTGTAGTACTGTGTGGTGGGCTTGGAGTAGCGATCGCCCCCCAAAAGATATATCTAATCAATCAGATTATAATCCCACATAACTAATTTTTCCTGAACAAAAGCCCACCTTAAGGCGGGCTTTTGTTTATCTAATTCTGAGCTTTAGATTGCCAATTTTAGAAGCTGAAAGTAGTACGTAGAGTACCTACATATTCAGTGCCGTTAGCGTCGTTGTGCTCTGGATTGAAGATTACCAACAAGCCAGGTGTTACCTGAATATTATCGGAAATCTTGTACTTGTAAAGACCCTCTAAGTGATAAGAGGTATTGTCGTCGAAGGTAGTATTACCAGCGACATTTTTGATGCTACCACCAGTAACTTTGGGTGGTTGACCAAAGATGATACCTAAAACGTTGCCTTCGCCACCAAAGTCTTTCAAAGCAAGCGCTCCAGCCCAGTACCAAACGTCTGCATCTGTACCTGCATTAGCACCAGTAATCGCATCAGCAGTTGTATAACCTCCCCAACCACTAATAGCTAACTTAGGACTAAATTGGAAGGTAGCTTCTACACCGTAGTTGTTGGATATAGTACGAGTGTTATTCCCAAAGGGATTGTTAGCAAAAATACTACCTGTACCTTGGAAAAGGTTATTGTTAACAGTATTGTTAACAAGATTAGTTTGATAAGTACGAGCGTAAGTTAGACCAATATTAAAGGCTTTGGTGGGTTGGAAAGATAACTGACCAAAAATAGCGTTATCACCATCCAACAACCCATTATTAAGGCTAGGGTCATTAGCAGTCCTAGCTAGATAAGCACCACTCAAGCTGATAGCGCCTTTAGGATTGAAGGTAACAGTTACACCACTGCCACCTTGACCTTGGCGATATATGGGGCTGAAACGTCCATACCGTGAGAGCGCACCTTTACCAGAGCTTGCAAAGTCAGAGTTGAAGTTATTGACGTTTTCATATAATTCAGCACCAGTAGCATCAACTTTGACACGCACTGCGTCACTAAAGTTGAAAGCATAGTTAATTTTATCGATGCTAACGCTGTTGTCGGCGGGAGCGCCTACATCAAAACTCAAGCGGCTCATATTGGTACCAGTACCAGTACCCAATGCATCATTACCACGATTGGAGACGATATTGCCAGCAGTCAGCCGGATTTGCAACTGGTCTTTACCAGTGAAACTGCTGTACAAGTTCAAACGAACGCGATCGCTAAAAGTGGTGTTATTATTCAAGTCTTGAGTAGGATTACCACCACGAGCGGCTCTATTGTCGCCAAAAACATCAGACACTGCGAAAATTGCTTCTCCAACCAGCTTGGTGGTAGTGGAGAACTGATTGGCTTCTAATTCAGAAGTGCGGGCTTCTAATCCATCGACACGACCGCGCAAGGTTGCTAGTTCAGCAGAATATTCTTCTTGTAAGCGCTGTAAAGTAGCTAAATCTTGTTTGCTGACCAAATCAGCAGTAGCTGTAGCAATCAGTTCGTTAACCCGATCTAAACAGGCATTCAAACCTGCTGCAAATTCATAACGGGTCAAAGCACGGTTCCCACGATAAGTACTATTGGGATAACCTGCAATACAGCCGTAGCGTTCAACTAGAGATTGTAAAGCTTGGAATGCCCAATCTGTGGGCTGCACATCAGAAAATTGCGAAACTGATGTTACCTGATCGATGCTGTTAGAGTCTTGAACCTCAGATAATTGGGTAACATTTGTTACTGGTTCGTTTACTTCCGCAGCTAAGGCATTATTCGTAGCAAAAAATGTCGCAGCTAGAACAACTGGACTAACCTTAATCAGATTCCAGAATCGTTTTGTCATGTTTTTACTCTCACTCACACCTAGATAATCCAGTCATAATAAAATGCTTAGAGCACTTTAATTTCGGGGATTCTACACACATTCACAGCGATGATTATACCTTATATCTTCTGATTATTACAAGCAATTTAGTTAGATACTGCGGAACCATAATTTTTAATTAACTTACCACTTGGTAAACGCAAAATAATGCGGCGTTTGTAACGTAAAACTGTTCCTTCTTCCTCCAACTGTTGTAGTATTCGGGTAATTGTTACTCGTGTAGTATTTAAAACTTCAGCAATATCTTGATGTGTAACATTTAAATCAATTAGCTTCCCCTTATCTACATCACGGTCAAATTTTTCGCTTAACCACACTAAAAACTGCCACAAACGGAGCGAAATAGGTTTTTGATGCACAATGCTTAATAGATCCTCTGCCTGTTGAATATGAGACAACAAAGCATTAATATCTTGATGCCACAAATGAGGTGGCACAATGCTTAGTTCCACGCCTGTGAGACATTCAATCTGGTAGGGCTTGACTCTAGACAAAGGATAGCCAATCAAATCTCCTAATCCCCAATAACCAAGAGTGATGAATGTTCCATCTTCACTCCACGTTAGGGTACGAACTGCACCGTATTCAATACGCCAAAGTACGTCATTTTGATGTGGAATTACTTCCCTACGGGTAAATATCTGCTGGGGTAATTGTCCGCTTAAAGCAGAGCTATTTGACACGGCAGAGAAATTTGAAGTAGGAGTTGTGGAATATATCATTAACCGTAACTACATAATTATCAGGAAATCTCGCTATTTACAATGATTAAGATACGCTAATAATTTGTATCAAAATTTACCTATGTAATTTAATGGCACTCTTCTTAGTTTGAGCTAGTCCCTAGCTCAAAATTTTCCGATGGTAACAACTTCTGATTTTAGATATCTATCAATGAGATAGAACAAAACTTTTCAGTTATTTATTTGTTACTTTAATTGTGCAAGTTTAAGAAAAGGTAAGCTTTTAGTAAAATATTTGGTTAACTTATTTTTAATTCTTGAGGGTTTTCTAAATACTAAGTAAGTGTGTAGGCACAAATAATTATGAAGAGACTAGGGTGAAATGGTGCTTACTTCACATAGATTTAGATCCCCGACTTCCTCAAAAAGTGGGGGATTTGGGCAACAATTCAATTAAGAGCGTTGACCGGTGACAATATATGCTACTCTCTGACCGATATTAGTAGCATGATCTGCCATCCGTTCTAGACAACGAATTGCCAGTGCTAGCAGCACAATTGGCTCGACTACACCAGGCACATTCCGTTGTTGGGCTAAAGTTTGATAAACGCGATCGTAGGCATCGTCTACAGTATCATCTAGGTGCTTTAAACGGCGACCACCGCCTTCATCAAAATCTCCTAAAGCCTTCAAGCTAGTTGCTAGCATCGCCTGCGCGTGAAGGGACATAGCTTCAATCTCAGATAAACACGGATGAGGCGCATAAGGAAAAATTTTAATCGCAATCTCAGCTAAATCCTCAGCATAATCACCAATGCGCTCTAAGTCTCTCACTAACTGCATAAAAGCACTCAAGCAGCGCAAATCTTGAGCCGTAGGCGCTTGCAGCGTCATAATCGCCGTACAGTCTGATTCGATTTGACGATAAAAGCGATCGATCTTTTTATCTAATCGGGGGAGTTCCTCAGCTGCTGTTAAGTTACGAGCAAATAACGCTTGGTGGCTGAGGCGAAATGATTGTTCTACCAAGGCACCCATGCGTAATACATCGCGTTCTAAGCGCCTAATGGCTCGTGCGAGTTGTGGTCTTTGAGGATTGGGAGTATAATCGACAGCTTTCACACTTGTTGTCTCAAACGTGAAGATATTACTAACTATAGTCTTGGCTTAAGGAGTTTGCCATAACTTCAGGAAATTGGAGTTGCATCCACGCACCCCCAGTTTCTGGATGGTTCATTGCTTTGATTGAACCACCGTGGGCGATCAGAATTTGCTCAACGATCGCTAATCCTAAGCCATTGCCAACGATCGCGCCGATGGAGTTACTATCTTGTGGGGAATGGGTTCGCGCCTTATCTCCTCGATAAAATCGCTCAAAAACGTGGGGTAAATCTGCTTCAGAAAACCCAACTCCAGAATCAATAAGATTTATTTCCAGAATTGGAGAAGCCCCATCATTATCTTTTGTTGATAAGATTTTCGCTTCAACGTGAATGCTTGTAGAAGGAGAACTGTATTTAATACTGTTGTCTAGCAAGTTGAGAAAAACTTGGAAAATCCGGGCTTTATCTGCTTTAATCCAGAGATTTTCTGGGCCAGAATAAGAAAGAGATAGATGTTGACGCTGTGCTAAGGGTTCTAGTGTTTCCCAAACAGATGTAATTAGCGATCGCAATTCTACAGCTTTGGCTTGCAATTGCATGGTTGGGTTTGCTTCCATTTGGGTCAAGTCTAACCAGCTTTGCACTAAGTTAATCAGCCGATCGACTTCTTGCATCAAACGGTTAACCCAACGATTGAGAGGTGGTTCCAAGCGGATTTGTAACGTTTCCACAACCAAGCGAATGGAAGTTAAGGGCGTTCTGAGTTCGTGGGCTAGATCGGAAAAAGAGCGATCGCGTGCTTGATTTATATCTAATAGGGGTTGACGATTTTCTAAAAATACTCCCACTTGTCCATTGGGTAAAGGCAAACTAGATGCCCGCAAAGCCAGAGATTTTATTGTTTGCATCTCTGCTGCATCATCACAAGATGGATGAAATATCCATTCTCCCCTTTGTGGTTTTTGGCGATCGCGAGTTTGCTCAATTAAATGGTCAAGTTCGTAAGACCTTACTAACTCTAATAACAAGCGTATCTGTTCTGGTTGCCACCTTTGCAGATACAAAATTTCTTGCGCCTGCCGATTGCACCACAGCAGTTGATTTTCTTCATCCACCTGCAAATATCCCACTGGTGCAAAATCTAGCAGGTCTTGGTAAGTTTGCAATGACTGCTGCAAATCTTGCCGTTGCTGCTTCACCATCGCTATTTCCTGCCGCAACCCAGGAATCAGCAGCAGTCCCATCTTGGAGGAATGGGAGGTTAACGGTCGGAGTAAGCGCCCCAGGTAGCGGTTAAGTTGAACCTGTTGCCAAACCCAAAACCCAATGCCTACCGCTAAACCCAGAGAAAATCCCAATAAAAGCATTTGAGTTGTTAGTTTCTTGGTGACTACTAAAAACTAACAACTATCTAAACTAATTATCCAAACCTATAGCCAAAACCTCGCACAGTCACAATATATTCGGGATGACTGGGGTCTTGCTCTAGTTTTTCGCGCAACCACCGAATATGAACGTCTACAGTTTTACTATCGCCGACAAAATCTGGCCCCCAAACCTGATCTAGTAATTGTTCTCGCGACCATACCCGGCGGGCGTAACTCATAAACAGTTCCAGCAAGCGGAACTCTTTGGGAGAAAGACTCACTTCTTGACCGCGAACTAGCACCCGACATTCTTGAGGATTCAAGGTGACATCCTTGAATTTTAATACTGGTATTGGTGGTAAATTACTTAGGCGTTGGCGGCGGAGTAAAGCGCGACAACGAGCCACTAACTCACGCATACTAAAAGGTTTGGTCAGGTAGTCATCTGCTCCCACCTCTAACCCCAGAACGCGGTCAGTTTCACTACCCTTAGCACTGAGCATTAAAATAGGTATTGGGTTGCCTTGATGACGCAGCAAACGGCAAATATCTAGCCCATTGATTTGCGGTAGCATCAAATCAAGAACGATCAGATCGAAGGGAACTTCCCCTGAGTTGGTTTCAAAACTTTTGAGATACTCTATAGCAGACCGCCCATCGGGGGCAGTTATCACCCCGTAACCTTCCTCTTCCAGGGCTACAGCTAGCATTTCCTGGATTAATTCTTCATCTTCTACTACTAGAATACGGCTGGTTTGCCCAATGTCCGTTCTGGCAGGGTATTTGGTCGATTCAGTGGTATACATTGATATCACAAAAGTCTAGGACTGTGCTTGTATCAATTAGCATGATTAAATCTATTATCTCGTCTTAGTGCAACGGCGCTTCTGCTAGAGTTAATTCTTTTAGATTTTCTTTACAAAAAGTGACATACACTACATCACTCTCCTAAATCACTATGACTGCCAGCTTTTAATGCTTTGTTGTGTGGCGCAATTATAGGAAGCATTATCTTGACAAGAAGAGATTATGTTGGGTATATTTATTTTAGTACACAAGTACTATAAAGCTCAAAAGGAAAACTATACCTGAAAAATAGAAGGACATATCTGTGGAAAATTCGGATCGCCTAAGTGTTCTCTATCGATCATTTCAGTATTTCCACTGCGTTAAAAATGTTGATTCAAAGCTACTCTGATGTCTGCATGGGGTAGTCCTTGGTATGGCTTGCTACCCAATAAATCATTTGCCTATTGAAGGGAGTTGGAAGATGACTACAGTTGGAGTCAAGGACAGCAAACAACAACTAATGCAAGCATTTCAACAAATTATTATCCAAAGAAAAAAGCTGGAGTCTAAAATAGCAACCAAACAAGAGGAAGCAGACAAGGCAAAAAGTCAAGAGATTCTGCAAGTAGCTTCTGCATATACGGTTGATAGTATTGTCAAAGGTTTAGCTGATTTACAATTAGAGTTTGGCAGTATTCTCAACGGATTATCTGAAAAACTAGCTCAGGAAAATTCTAAGTTAGATGAATTGAACCGAGCTATAGAAATTGAAACGCAACGCTTACAAGAGCTTCAACAAATCAGAGTTGTAGCGGATACTCTAGACATTTTAAGTCAAGAACACCAAGAGAAATTAAAAACCCTAGAACAAGATACTATCAGCAAAAGGGAAGCATTAGAGAAAGAAATTACAATTAGGCGGAAAGAATGGCAAAAAGAACAAGCCGAGTATGAAGAAAAACTGCAAGCATATAATGATTTATTAGCTAAAGATCGCCAGCAAGAACAAGAAGAATCTCTATATAAGTTAGAAACTAATCGTAAACTCAATACAGACAGCTACGAAGCAATAAAACGCCAACAACAAAGAGAAATACAAGAAAATTCTCAAAAGAAAGAGAAAGATTGGGCAGAACGAGAAAAAATATTTGCTGAACGCCAACCACTGTTTGCAGACTATCAACAAAAGGTAACTACATTTCCTAACGAACTGGAAGAATCGGTTAAGAAAGCTAGGGAAGAAGCAATTAAAGAAACAAGCCAAAAAGCTAAAGTTGAGGCTGATTTATTTGAGAGAGAATGGGAATCTAACAAACAGAGTTACGAGCAAAAAATTCAATCTCTGGAAGAAACAATTAAGAAACAGTCTGAGCAAATAGAAGGGATTTCTGCTCAATTGCAAACAGCATTAAAACAAGCACAAGACTTAGCTATGAGGGCTTTTGGTAGCTCTAATCCTAAATAGTTACGAGTTCTTAGCATCTTAACCATTTTTAATTCCTGAAGAGGAGGTTTGTTGTGGTGGTGAAAAAGCCGACTGATAAGAATACTAAAGTAGAAATTCTTCAGGCATTTGAGGAGTTAGCTAAAGAAAAAGCAGCGCTGAAATCGGAACTTGAAAAAGTTGCCAAAGAAAACCAGCCTGGAACTAAAGAACAGCCAAAATTAGAACAAACAATAGCTATGAATCAGCTTTCTAGCGTCCAACAGAAGATGAACAATACAATTGAAAGCTTGGCGAAGATTCAATTAGGTTTTGGCAGCGCTGCTAATGAATTATCCGAACAGCTAACCACAAAAGCCTCTAAGTTAGAAGAAATCAGGCGAAATTTAGAAGAAGAAATCCAACAATTAACACAACTGCACAAGTTGGAAGTTTCTGATGATATATTGGATACTCTCATCCAAGCTTATGAAGATAATACGAAAGCTTATCAGGAAGAATATAGCCAGCGTTCTGAAGTGTTATTCCAAGAAATATTAGAACAAAGGAATACTTGGGTAAAAGAACAGGAGGAACAGCAACGGACGATAAAAGAACGAAATGAAAACTTGAATAAAACTCGGCAACGCGATGCATCAGAGTATAAATATAATTTAGAACTTCAACGTCAGCTACAAAGTGACGAATACGAACAACAGCAGAAAGCACTATATAAACAACTGGAAGAATTACTACAAGAAACAGAGAAACAGTGGGCTGAACGAGAGAAAGCAATTGCTGAAAGAGAGAAACAATTTGAAGAATTAAAAGTGAAGGTAGAGGCTTTTCCGAAAGATAAAGAAGCAGCTATCAAGAAAGCTACAGAAGAAGGCAAAGGCATCGCCCACTACCAAGCTAAAGTAAAATCAGATTTATATTCTAAGGAAGTAGAAGGACAAAAGCGGTTTTATGAACAGAGACTGCAATCTCTAGAACAAACTATTACTAACCAAGAGACGCGGATTCAAAATCTTTCTAAGCAACTTGAATCTGCTCTCAAACAAGTTCAGGATTTAGCAGTGAAAGCGATTGAAGGTACTTCAAATGTTAATTCCTATCAGGCAATCAAAGAAATAGCTTTAGAACAGGCAAAAACTCAAGCGAAAAATAAATAAGCTGATTTCTTTTTGATGAGAGTAGTAAAGACTTAATTTAAGTTAAGTCTCTACTACGAACTATAATGCTTGTTATTCGGTTTTCTTTGGTTTTTTGATGTCTGCGGGAGGTTGTAGTTTCTTCTTTGTTCCGGTGGACTGTGTTTGCTGAAATGCTTGCTTAGAATTTGGTTCTTGACTAGACATAATACTGAATTTGAAAATTTACTACAATATTATCTACATCACGGGTATTGTTGATTACAGAAATATATCATAGAAAATTTAAGTTTCGCTTGGTAGATTTACATGTCAAGCAAAGCTAGAAAAACCTAGATTGGGTGGAATATCCTGAATCCGCCCAGGCCCGATCGCTCGTAATGCTTCTTTGAGTAAAATATCCCCAGTATACAAGGCACGTCCGACAATCACACCAGTCACGCCTTGAGGTTCTAACGCTAACAAACTCAACAAATCGGTGATAGAACTTACCCCGCCAGAGGCAATTATCGGGATGGAAATTACCGATGCAAGTTCTCGCAAAGCTTCTAAATTGGGGCCGATGAGAGTACCATCGCGGTGAATATCTGTATAAATGATGGCGGCTGCACCCAATTCTTGCATTTGTACAGCCAGTTGAGTTGCTAAAACTTCCGAAGTTTCTAACCACCCGCGAGTAGCAACTTTGCCGTTACGGGCATCAATGCCAATAATAATCTGTTCGGGAAATTCTTCACACAGTTGTTGTACTAGCTGGGGTTGTTCTACAGCAATGGTTCCGAGAATTGCCCACTGTACGCCTAGATTGAATACTTGTTGCACGCTGGTGCGATCGCGCAATCCTCCACCAATTTCAATGGGTATTGACACTGCATGAGCGATCGCTTCAATTGCTGCCAAGTTTACTACTTTACCCGCTTTAGCACCATCTAAATCAACTATATGCAATCTGGTAGAACCTTGATCTACCCACTGTTTGGCAACATCAACGGGATTTTCGCTAAAAACTTGCGAGCGATCGTAGTCTCCCTGATACAGTCGCACACAGCGACCTTCTAGTAAATCAATCGCTGGAATTACATCCATTTACTTCTTCCTCATAACTCAATACAATCAAAACTTAGCTGTGACGCATTTAAACTGTATATTGGCTTGTTTAAAGATCGTCCTTTGCCCTTAGTCCTTGGTAATTTGTGTTTACAAAGCACTAATGACTTTTGATTTTTAATTGCCTTACAGCTTGTCCAAAACCCAGCACCAGCAAGATGTTAGAAAGGGTCAAAAATAGTTCTGCACCACCGTGCAACCAATCGACATTGGCCAAAGACTCACCGTAATGTAATTGGGCGTAAATTCCGGCTGGGATGGTGATGGCAACGAAGACGAGAGTACCGTAAAATCCATATAGCGCTAAACGCGGCATTTGCGGACTGCGGCTGAGAAACCACAAGAAACCCAAATAGGGAAACAGTGAAAGTGCAAACAGGGTTTCTTTAGAAATCATGGCTCTGATTTAATAGGTTTTGGTTCAACAGTGTCAGGAGATTTGGTAGAACGCCAAATCAAAAACGCCGCTGCCCAAAGGGTAAAATTACCAACTAAGGTCATGGTAGCTTGAAGTGTTACCAGCCATTCTAGAGATTGGGCGTTGTCGAAATAATGCCAGGTACAGGCACACATAGCGCTAACTAAAGCTGGTAACATGGCCAGGGACAATCCCCACCAATTACGATTATTAGTGAGTTCGCCGTAAGTCCAGATTAACCAAATGGCGACAATCCACTCAATAACGCTAGAAATATGAATAATCCAGGTGGGAATCGATAGGGCGTGCATAAGAAAGTTAGGAGTTAGGAGGAGAGACACGATTAATCGCGTCTGTACAAGAGTTAGGAGTTATTTCTATCTTCCTTTGTTACGAAGTTTGAAAATAGAATTTGTGAATGAATCTACTATCTGTTGTAGCAATGACAGATATTCTGTATAAAAAAAGTTGTTAATCTAAAATCTAAAATGGTTAAGATGCGGGCGTTATTGTCTGGATATTACGGTAAAGGTAATGGTGGTGACGAGGCTTTGTTGGCGACGCTTTTGCAAATGTTACCATCTCACGTAACACCTGTGGTACTTTCGGGTAATCCAGAGGAAACTCGCGATCGCTATAATGTAGAAACTTGCGATCGCATGGCTCCTTTACCTGTACTGCAAGCTTTACGCTCTGGCGATGCTTTGATTTGGGGCGGCGGGAGTCTTATTCAGGATGTTACCAGTACTATCAGCCCATTTTATTATGGGGGACTGATGGCATTAGCTCAGAAAATGGGTTTGAAAACTGTTGCTTGGGCGCAAGGTATTGGCCCCTTAGTGCGTCCGCAAACTCGTTGGTTGGCAAAGCAAACCTTTGGTAATTGTACCAAAATTAGTGTCCGCGATCGCGCCAGTGCTGCTTTATTATCTGATTGGCAAATCCCTTGTATTATAGCTCCTGACCCGGTTTGGGCGTTGGAATCTAAACCAGTCCCAGGACTTTGGGATTTACCTGCGCCGAGAGTTGCGGTAACGTTGCGATCGCATCCCCAACTTACAGAAACACGTCTGGCAAACTTAACTCGCGCTTTGGTTGACTTTCAAAAAGCTACACAGGCTTTTATTTTACTACTACCGTTTCAAAAAAGTGAAGATTTAAGTATTGCCGAAGCCATTCAACCACATCTTAAAGATGTCAGCCAGATTTTGTGTCTGTCAGATCCGCAACTTTTAAAAGGTGTGTTTCGCGGCGTAGAAATGGCAATTGGGATGCGCCTACACAGCTTGATTATGGCTGCATCTGAAGGTTGTCGCTGCTTCGCTCTCAGTTACGATCCCAAAGTAAATCGTCTCATGGAAGACTTAGAAATGCCTGGATGGGATTTAGCAAGTTTACCCGACGATCCCAATTTGATTAGTTTGACTTGGATGGAGCATTATGCCAATGGTGAGCCGTTATCATCAGAGAAAATTCAATCTTTGGTGGATGGTGCATTAATGCATCGTGATGTTTTGAGTGAAGCCTTAGTTTCTGTACCCTAACTAAGGCGTGTGGATTTATAAAGGGTAGGTCAGAGGTAAACGAATTATGCCTACGATCGGTTATTGGATTAAGAACCTTGATGACGATCAATTTCTGGCACCGCAAGAGGTTGCGGGAAAACTAGCACCAGATATTGCCAAACGGGTGGTTGCTTACCTTTGTGCAGGAAAGCTATACGCACAATATCGTGGATTATCGTGGTGTAGGTTTATGCATGGATGTGCTAAAGCATTCATGGGAAGTTCAGAATTAACTGATGGTTACTGGATATGGCCTGAAGGCTTGGTTCACTATGTGGAAGTGCATAGAGTTGCGCTTCCTGAAGAATTTCTAGCAGATGCTTTAAACAAGTTAGTGACAAGAAACAAAAGTATTGAGCTAGATTCAGATATTGCTTTCTGGGTGAATTGGTGTTCACAAAACCAAGATCCAGTTTTTAGGAAACAGCTTCTTGCTGCACGTCAGACTCCGCCGCAAGAAGTACAAGATGCTTTAATAGCAGAGATTAATGCTTTACAGCTTAAATATGGTTTGTCTGAACAACTCTGTCTGTGTGATGGATGCAGGGAAAGAGCCTTACAAAGCCAAGTAGTCTGTGTTAAACACTTTCTAGGTGATGAGCGTTGGGAAAGAGGTTGGAGATCGGGTTTTCACTCACTGTTGTACGACTTCTGATAAACTACTGATTCGTTTTACCGCTAACAATCCCTGACCATTGAATTTTTTTCTCTTTCTCCCGGCGGTAAGAAAAGAAATGCTCTGGAGTTTGGAAAGTACAATAAGGTGCGATCGCAATTTGTTCTGCACTAATCCCCATATTTTCCAGTTGTAAGGTATTCACTCGCCGCACATCCAACTTTACTTTTCCTGGATCAGGATCTTCTAGTAAAGGTGAATTTGGTAATTCATGCAATGCTTGAATTATTTTTTGTTCTTCATTATGTGATATAATACTAGCCCCAATTTCGGCAGCCACTTCGATGGAGACTTGGTAAACCTCACCAGCGATCGCTGGGCCTAACGCAATGCGTAAATCATCAAGTTTGCTGCCTTGAGATTGTAGCCGAGCGATCGCTTGGGGCACAATTTTTTGAGCAGTCCCCCGCCAACCAGCGTGTAATGCTGCTACTTGTCCAGTTTTCACATCCCCAATTAGCACGGGTGTACAATCTGCGCTAGCTACCCAAACAGCTTGTAGAGGCTGCTCGCTGATTAAACCATCCGCCGATGCTAAATCCTCGTCAGCAGAGCTTAAGAAGCTTTCAACTTCTTGGGGAGTGAGAACAGTATTGCCATGAACCTGCTTTAAGCGATAGACTGATGCCTCTGGTTGCAATACTTCTGTGATAACTTGTGGCGATCGCGGCCAAAACTGCTGGGTAAAGAAGCCGTGATGCCAATGTTCCAGAATACTACAAGTTAAAAAAGGCAGTCCTTCCGAATTGCGCCAGTGCCAAGTGTGCATCTTCAACCAAACCTAAAGAGAAATCACTCATCAGCCAATCAATGCTAACTTGAACAACGGAATTTGGCTTAACTGCTGTGGGATTTAATCTGCAAAACTTGGAAACAGCCTTGAAAGCAGGGCAAAAGTCTAATACATATTTACCATTTTCCCTTCATTTTTTTGAAAGCGTCTCCTCAACAAACCAAACCCTCTGGAACTTACTCAACCAAGGGGCGATTTCAGGAACAGTAGTCATCGCAGGTGTACAATCTGCTGGGCGCGGACAATGGGGACGCGAGTGGATTTCTCCAGTTGGGGGATTGTATCTTTCCGTGGCAACTTCTTTCGACCATAAACCTTTTGACCAAAAAATAGAGGCTACTGACAGCTACCAGCTAACTTTCGCCACTGCTTGGGGAATTGCGTCTCAATTGCGCCAGCGCGGTATAAATGTTGGCATAAAATGGCCCAATGATTTAGTTTTAAATGGTCGCAAACTAGGCGGCATTTTGACAGAAACCAAAGTAAACAAAGGACAAATCACTCAAGCAGTAATTGGTGTTGGTATTAACTGGACAAATCCAGTACCCGAAACTGGAATCAATTTGGAATCGTGGCAAGCTTTGCAAGATTTCAGACCAATTTCTTGTCTGGAAATGCTCACCTCTACCGTCTTGCTGGGAATTGAATCCGGTATGGAGTGCCTTTGGCAAGAAGGAGTAAACATACTCTTGTCTCGCTATCTAGATTTGCTTACAAACATGGGCGATCGGGTGTATGTCAATAATCTTTCAGGTACAGTAGTTGGAGTGACTCCTCAAGGAAATTTACGAGTTGATTTAGAAACACATGATACAAAGGAACTAATTACACCGGAAATTTATATTCAACCCGGTACAATCAGTTTGGGGTACCATAAATCTTCCGTTTAAATTTGAGGTTTGTTCAAAATTTCGCTCTTTGGGCAAGACAAACCACTAGCATCATCTCTTTAGGCTAATTACACACAACTGAGAGAACAAATGACGCAGCGCAATAATTCTGCCCCACATCGTTTGCATTACTTATGGCAGCAAGGTCTGACAAAAAAACGTTTTGCCTCAACGCTACCAGCCCAGAGCCTCTGCTGGCTGAGTAGCGTTAGCCTCCTTAGCGGCGGCTTTGTGTTTGCCCAAACGGAAACACAAGTAGATAATATCGTTCCCACTGTTGAAACTTCCCAGCCAACAGCATTTACAAATCCAGTTAAAAAACAGGCTGTTGCACCCGAAGGCGTTCAAGCCCAACCGGAATTTTCCCAACGGCGAGCCAGACTCAAACAGAGATTGCGTCAGCCAGAGGTTGCTCAATCAAAGGAACCAGTTAGGCAATCTACGCCCAAAATCGAAGCTGCTGAACCTGTTGTGATTATCAGACAGGCAAAACCCAAGGTAGAAGCCTCCCAGGTTACACCTGTAAGGGTAAGACAAGAAAAACCTAGTACTCCCACCCGCTCTTTACCTGAAAAACTTCCAGAAGTTGCTCAACCATCAAATAACTCTAACAGCCCTGTCAGTGCAACTACAGGGAAAACCAAGGATTATAATAACGCTTATATTGATCCTAATAGTTATGACAGTGGTACCACAGGTACTTATCAAGCACCAAATTCCGTAATTCTCACAGAACGCTCCAGTGGTTGCCGAGCCATTTTACCGTCAGGGCAAAGCGTGTTAGGCGGCGTTTGCGCCAAAGCACCCCAAAGGAGTGTAGCTGATTCTAATGGTAAAGTAGCACCTACTTGGCTAAGAAGAAGTCAAAACGCCCAATTACCACCAGTAGTTCCACCTGTCCAACAAGTTGCAACTACTGGCAACACCAGCAGGTGGCGTGCTGTTCAAAATACTTCCGGTGGTGACACCAAGAGCGCATTTCGCCCGAATCGGTTTATTCCGAGTCCTAGCGAGTTCAGCCCCACAACAGTGAGTGCAACTCCCATCGCACCGAGTGGTGGTACTTTACCCCCACCAATGGCAGATGGTAACATTGCACCCCGTCCCAGCAACGTAGCTTATGACTTCTCACTAGCATCAGTATTGCCGCAAATCCCCTACACAGGGAGAGTTGCCTATAGTGGTACGGGAATGATGTATCCATTGTCTATTCCCGCTCCCATTACCTCGTTGTTTGGTTGGCGAATTCATCCAATCACAGGTACTCAACGCTTCCACGCTGGTACAGACTTAGGTGCGCCTACAGGAACACCAGTTTTAGCAGCTGCTGCTGGTCAAGTAGAAACTGCTAACTGGGTTGGTGGTTATGGTTTAACCGTTATCCTGAATCACAAATCTGCTGAACAAACTCTCTACGGTCACATGTCAGAAATCCTTGTTCAACCTGGTCAATGGGTACAACCTGGAACTGTCATTGGTCTAGTTGGCAGCACCGGGAATTCCACAGGGCCTCACCTGCACTTTGAAGTCCGCCACCTTACACCGAACGGGTGGGTTGCTACTAACCCAGGTGTGGAATTACAAAGTGCCCTCAGCCAGTTAGTAAGAGGCTCGCAAAGCGCTCAGATAAGCCAACAACCAGGTAGCTGAGGTTAGCGAGTGGGGATTGGGGATTGGGG
>NZ_NOLI01000051.1:0-46923 GCF_002245975.1 Nostoc sp. 'Peltigera membranacea cyanobiont' 213
TCTAACTCTGACAAATCCCATACATCCCAAAAATGGCGCATCTGGTCGGTTCATTCCGATAATTCTGGCAGTGATGAAAATGTCGCTTTCATCAAAGATATCACCAACGCCGTCAAAAACTTTGATGCCTTGTTCACCTCTCCCAGTCTCGGTACTGGTCTAGATATTTCGGAATATCATTTTGATGTTGTATTTGGTGTGTTTCACGGCGTTTCCCAAACCGCTACTGAGTGCGCTCAACAACTGTACCGCTATCGTCCAAAAGTCCCGTTTCATATTTGGGTGGCCCCGCGTCCTCCCTTCGGCTACCAAGATACAAACGCATCCAAGATTAAAGAGCGCTTGCTCCAAACCAATGAAATGACCGCTTTTCTGTTGCGGATTGACCGTCAAACAGGCAAGCGGGGCGCAGAGAAAGATTGGGCGCTTGAGGCTTACTGCCAAATTATGGCTAACCGCCACTATTCTCTCAATAATCTGCGTGATGATTTGCGATCGCTCCTCACCGAAATGGGCAATACATTTATATATGTGGGCAGTGATTCAGATCCTCAATCCCTTGAAAGTCTTAAAGCAGCAGCACAAGCTTTGGATCGTGCCCACAATTCGGCTGTTGCCAAGGCTAACAATATTACTTTGAGCGAGTACCGTGCCCGTCAGAGCAAAGATTACCTTGACCCTAATGAAATTTTTGAATGCGAAAAGTTCCGCATTTCTGATTCTTACGGCATCGAAGTAACCGAATCACTCGTAGAAATGGATAAAGGTGGTCGATTAATTAGAGCGATCGCTGGACTTGAGGCCATTTTAGCCCCACCCGAAGAATCGTTTACTGACCCCAAAACTGGGCAAACTTATCCTACCCCACCAACAATTGTCACCCAAAAAGACCGCACCGAGCGCGACAATCTACCTTTGTGCATCGACTGGGGCAATTATTCCGCACGGTGGCTGGCTAGATTTAACCTGGGACTGCATCAAATTCTCACTTCTTTAATGAAGGGTGATGAAGTTACCGCCGATGACCCCACTTTGCTCAAGATGACGGAGATCGCTATACATTGTGCTGCTCACGTCAAAGCAATTCTTGGGTTTACTATTCCCAGTGACTGTAAACCTATTTGGTTGCTGGCGACTTTACTAGAGCAGCTGGGGCTAAAGTTGACTTTCCGCAAGCAGGGCAAGCGCGGTCAACAGGTGAAACTTTTTTCTTTATCTAAAGAGGAATTAGAATTTGCTCAAGAGGTAATTGCTCATCGCGTGAAAAAGCGTAATCAAAAAGAAAATCGAACCTATTCTGCTGCTCAAACCCCTGCTGCGTATAGTGTAAACCCCAATCAGCAGGCCGTATCCACACCCCCCCCTGATGCTATAGGGAACTCCCATTGCCAGGGGGAGGATACTACCGAATTTGAGTTGCCTCCGACCGATCGCACTACCTTACTCCATTGTGTGGAAATGCTACGCTCTGGTATCAAGCAGGGGGTGGAGGCGATTAAGGGCATCCTTAAGCGATGGGTTGAGGATTTGCGCTGGGATACCGTGCTGGAACTTGAGGCGATCGCTCCTGATGAACTGCGACTTGTCGAGGCAGCAGTACCGGAATTTTACGCCTTGTTGAATGAAGAAGTGTTGCCAATGGAGGGATAAAGCCTACGCCGGGACTGAGCTACGTAAACCTAGAGCAATCTGTGCCTCATTTTTATCAGTGGCTATCGCTTGAAGTGTTACCGATGGAATTGTAAATGGCTTTTTGGGAAAATCCTTATAGTCTTTATCTGGCATAACTCCTGTCTAGATCGTCTTTGGTACATTTTCCGATCTAGAACTCTGTGAATAACTCTGTATGATTCTCATCTACCAAGTCATTTTTATTGCTGCTAACTGATGGCGGTGTCAGCATTGACAATGCCGCGATCGCACCCCGAACTTGCGACGCTTCCACGTCAAGATACTCTTGCAGTTGCTCCAAGCTTCGATGTCCGCTGATTTGCTGAATTACTCTCAGTGGAATTCGCGCATTGCTCATCAGCGTCAGTGCAGTTCTCCGGCAGCTGTGAGTACTTGCGCCTTCAATGTCTACTAGTTTGCACCCTCTCCGAAAAATCAGTGCCGCATAATCCTCATGCAAATGACCACGGCCCCAGCGTCCAGGAAAGAGATAACTATCACGAGAAACTTTGGGTTTATACAATTCCAGGTGATGCCGCAGTTCATCCAGCACAGGAATTGTACGAGTGGACAGCTTTCCCTTCGTGCTGCCTTTGCGAATATTCAGCTCTGGTCTGACTTTGTTTCTGCTGTCATAAACATCCTGAATTTTGAGGGTGACGCATTCGGAGACACGACAGGCAGTGTACAGCATCACTGCACCAAGTGTTCTATCCCGGACTGTGGTTAACCCCGAAGTAAACAAACGCCCGATTTCTTCCGGCGTTAGGACTTTTGCCTTCCCGTGACGGTCAATTTTCACCTTAGATGCACACTCCGCGATAGTTAATCATTATCGCCGATGCTCCCGTCTCAGGATTTATTTCGGTAAAAAAAAGTGTGGAACTAACTGTACTGCAATTGCAACAAGCCATCGACACGCCACTTGCGATCTGCTTTGCTGTTGCGCTCCGTGCAATCGCCGCAGCTTTCACCTGAAAGAGTAGTACGATCCAGATCCACGCCACACAACGAGCAATTAAGAACAAGGCTGGTATCTTTTTTTGTGGTTCCCCCTAAAAATCGGTGAAAAAATAAACTGAAAATTACTTTATAGTTAATAAGTAATACAACAGGTTAAAGAGCATACTCCTAAAAGTTAACTACACAAATATTACAGGTGTAGGTTTGGGTTAAAGAAAACGGGCAAAGGTGCTTATTTTAAGAAACTTGTACAAAATTTCCCCCTGCTTCAGTGCCAAATGAAGCCTTATCCGAATAGCCCGCTATTTAATCGCTATCACGCCATAAAACTATAGAGTCATTTTTAGTTTATTTTTTGAGAGTGTGTGACTTTAAGAAGATTTTGGACAGCTTTCGGAAGGAGAAGTTGGACAAGTTGTAAGCTGAAATACTTAAAACTCCGTTAAGGCATTAATCAAGCGATCGCTTTTTTTGGATAAAGAAAATGGACATAATAACAAAAATGGAAGAAGGAATTGGACACAAATCCACTTTAATACTACTCACAGGCCAACTTATCCCCCTAACTCGTGGGATTTCTTGCAAGCTTTGCGATCGCTTGCTGCCATCGGCATCACTATTACCAAAACCTTTATTTTACATACAGGCATAGAGTTTGAGCAGTTTAGTTTTTCTGTATGCTATTTTTTAGATGTTTTTGGAACGTAAACTTGGACATCCACTTTTGGAACGTAAACTTGGACAACCTGTCCAAAATCTTCTTCAAGTCACAGAGTGGTTTGATTCCTCTATAAAAAATTCTTCAAGAAATGGGTAAAACTTGCGTGCCAAAAACTCAAACTGTTCTGCAATTGATTCCGAACTTGTCCTGAATCAATTTTCAGGGTGAACGCCAAGATGCTCCCTGATGGCCGAAGGGACTTTAGCTGATTGCGAGTTAGTTTTTAATGTAATAAATTATACAATTAAAATAAAACTTTAACATCGAACGAAATCCCCATGCTGTATCATGATAATTGTCTAGGTAAATAAATATGTTATTGGCATCGCAAATTTTGCCTATTTACCTAGATGAGTATAATGCAGAAAGCTTTACTGCATAGCGATGCCTACAGTAATTATAATTGCGTAACACAAAGTGTTTTAGATTACAAAAAATACAGTAATACAGAGGGCATAAGGGAAGGCACAGACATCGTATGGCATGGTGTTCTGCAAATTCCCGCTCCTTTTAACACCCTCGATCTTGGCTCATATAAAGGATTAGTTTTTCAGAATCATAATTAAGTTTTTGCCGACCAATGGTCGGCAAATTGCGATTTTCATAGAGCGATCAGCTACGCTCTTGCGGTTACGCCATCCCTTAGTATAAGCATGAAGTAATCAATGACTGCAAAACTTAAGTATAAAAAACTACAAAATTTTGCTAAATAACTGATGTGCGTGAGCAAAACTATTTACTGGCTGAATTAACTTAGAAACGGCGATCGCTATTGACTGCGCTGCTCACATCAAAAATTTTGGGTTTCACTGTTCCCTCTGACCCCAAACCGATTTGGCTGGTGGTGCTGCAATGGGAAGCGATCGCTGCGCTGGACTATGCTGGACTATTTAGATATCTGTGGCTGGTGGTGCTGGAATGGGAAGTAATTGCGGAGGTTGAATTGTGATCTCTCTAACAACTAGTGCCTGATTTTTACTACGATTGCGTTTTCTTCCATTCGTCTACTGTTAAGCAAGTTTTCCCAGTGGGTATTAATCCTGTGGTTGCTGAGACACCGAAATTTTTCAGCGCATAATTTTCTACTTCTGCATCCTTAAAAGCCTGTTCCACTACCTTTTGCTTCTCTTCTTTTGACAAAACTTCAACTTTTACATTCTCTGGCGTAGGAGTAGTGCCTGTTTTCTTGAGCATGAAATTTTTCACATTGTACAAGCCTTCTTCTCGCGGCTTCCCTAAATTTAAGCACCCTCTTGATTTGACGAATAATCCTGTAGTCCAAAAATTTCTTACAAAGTCCTGTTTGTTAACAAATTGGACTCCATTCGCTCCCCACACATAGACAGGCTGGAAATACCCCTTAGTTCGAGGGATTTTGGTTTCGTTGCACCTTGTTCCGTTTTTGTACGGAGCGTTCCCGTCTCCGCATACCTTCCAAGTTATTCTATATAAGTTAGGTGTCTCTTCTACATATTGCCTTATTTGCTCCTGTACTTCCTTATCTTTTTGGCTTTGCTCATCATCACTTGCCGCCGCATAAGCCGGTTTTAAGTCATTCTCTGCCTGAGCAACCTTGTCCGCATTAGACTGGCAAGCTCCTAAGTATAGTCCTACACCTATTGAAACAAGTGCTGCAAATATTTTTCTTTTATTCATAAATACTCCAACAAATGATTATGAAAATTGTAAGAATTCAGCACCCAGAAGTCAGAAGCCAGAATTTAAAAGCAATGAGCGTATAACTATTCTATTGATTGAAAAGAATTCACTCTTCTGCAACATTCTGGCTCCTGACTCCTGAATTCTGACTCCTGACTGAAAATTAATTCCCAATTTCCTTGCTTGACCAAATATCTACTTCTAACAAATGCTGAAGTACAAGCTGCAAGTATTATACATATTTGTTCTATACATGCAATCAAGTTTTAACAGTTTTTAGTGATGATGCAAAACATGGTGAGGTATCGAAGGGAAAGTTCAATTTATGGAGAGCAGGGATACTTAAACAAGTCGGAAGTCGGAAGTCTGAAGTCGGAAGTACAGTTTTGTAACGAGGATTTTAATTAGGCTCTTAACTTAAACCCCCAAAGTTTGTTAAAGCTAATTTTGACGTTTTACATCATAAAAATAGTCAATAGTCAATCCCCCATATTTAGCACTTACTGAAGATGTTGCACAAAGATTTATACTAATTAATGATTAAGGATGTGAGTAGATCAAGCACAAAGACTGATAATACAAGAAAGAGATTTTTATCTACGTAGATTATTGCTGTTAGAAATGTTTATACAGTACTACAGTTCTGTTTTTTTCCGTACCAGGGTACGTGGATTTTGGGGTTGACTTATTTAAGAATGTGCCTATCCCTCAAGACATCGTTCAGGAGAACGAAAGCAGATGCGTACTGACTACGGATACCCAGATTTTGCTGCTTCAGCAACAGGAACACTTTTACCTGATTCTAAGAATGACAGGGCGAAAAAAGGCACACTCACACTGATGGGTGTGACTGGTGTGTTGATGATAGCAGAGATGTCCGTCCACAATATATTGATGGGTGGATTTATGATTGCGTCTGCCGTCGTAATTGCCTTGCCGAAACAGTCACAAGCATTATTTACTAACTTCGATAAACTACAAAGGAAGTATGGAATTAATCTCTATGCAGTGTTATTTGCGCTGTTAGCAGTAATTTGCCTAATTGATTTTGCGGCGGCTCCAGCTAATGCTCAGTTCTTCAATAATGCTCAAACTTGGATGACCACCACTTTTGGTAATGCCGGCAATGGACAAACAGCAGCAGTTATCGCGCTTTTTTTCAATGTATTAAGAGCTTTATTCCTATTATATGTTGGGATCAGTCTAGTTCGGATTATTCAATCTGCCCGGAATGATGAAGACTGGCAGACGCTAGCAAGAACTCCATTAATCATAGTTATGGCAGTTTTTGTTGGAGATTTAATTACTGGTTTGATTGTTCAGGTTTAGTAAGAAAGCTTTTTAAGTTATCAGTTATTGATAAATACGTATTTGAATTAATAGCTGATAACTCTTGATTAAATTCAGTAAATATGTCAAATAAACATGATTTTCGGACAGTAAATCGGATTTTAGGAGAAAGACCAAGACTAGGGCCATTCCCTGCCGATCAAATATTTGCCTGGACATTAATAGCAGTAGTCAATGTATTTATCTTTAATTATCTACTGAAAACAAGTTGGTTAGGTACTAGCTTAAGTATTGCTTGGGGATGGGCAACATGGTGGACAATTTCTACAAATAAAGACTTTTTCGGTAAATTCGTCAGCGTCCCTCGAATTAGTAGGGGATATATGAGATTTCAATCAATACAACAAAAACAGAAGTCGGAAGTCGTCAGAAAAATAAGTTCTAAGTTCTAGTTAAATTTCAGTTATTGGTAAAGTTATGCCAAATTCTTCTAAGAAAGTTAAAGATAAATTAGGTAAAGTCGCATTAGAAAAGGAGCAGATTAGTGTTGTGAAAATGCTCACTCCCTTTGAAGATATTATCCATTTAGCGGGGATTTGCGACCTCAACTTAGGAGGTAGGCAGGGCGTAGGCGCATTAATTCTTAAAAAAGGTGAAAATATTCAAATTAAATTCTGCTTTGATTGTTTAGGGATTCATCCGAATTTAGAATCATCGCAAATGCTGCCGATCTTTGAGGGGATAGAAGCGGGGCTAAAAGAAATTCCCGAAGGGGAAAACTTAACAATACATTTAGGTTCTTTTACGTCTGATTATCACCGACAAGAAGAACTGTCCAAGCTAGAGAGTAATTGTCAGATTGACCAATTAAAATTGTTAATACGTAGTGAAAGATTAAGGACTAAAAAACTAACCCAAAGTGGAGCTAGGAAGAATAAGTTTTTGAGACTATGGTGTACTTACACTGTTATTGATGACGATGAACGGTCTAAGGATTTTATAGAATCTCTGATTAGAAAATTAGAAAAGGGCTGGTTTCGCTTTACAGGTGAAATTCACGCCCATAACAATACTAGAATTGAAAATATTCTGCAAAATTCATTTAACGATGGATTTTTACAGTGGTCAGCTATCCTGGGCAACAAGATGAAGTTGGGGATTAGTGTTTTAAGTGCTGAAGAAATTTGGTCAACAATTTGGCAACAGCTTAATTACTCTACTCCTCCGGCAATCCCTAATCCATTAAAAATTGACCCAATAGATGGAATAGTAGAAACTCAGACGAGCGATTTTCACATCCGCCACCAGATGTTAGAGAATGAGGAGTCTGTGCCATTTTTCGATAGAAAATGGGTAAAACTACAAAATAAATATATTGGGGCGCTCAACTTCAGCCAAAAGCCAGGGGGGTGGTATGACGAGCAAGCTCAATTGCGATATCTGTGGGAGTTAATTTCTAGAGATAGTATTTCTGATACCGAGGTTATTTGTCAGGTAACAAAGGCAAATCAAACTATCTCTAAAACTAACTTACAAAGGATCACCAAGCAATCAATTACCAGCACTTCTTTATCTACAGAGAAAGGAAATATTGATGTCAAGTCAGGCATGAATATTGAAGAAGCGGTAGAGGCGCAGAAGACAATATATAAAGGTAGTGTAGTAGTGCATACCGCAGTTGCTTTTCTCGTCCACCGCCCAACCCCACGGGAATTAGACGAAGCTTGCCGATATCTTGCCAGCTATTTCTTGCGTCCGGCGGTAGTTGACCGGGAGATTGAATACGCCTGGAAGACATGGTTGCAGTGTTGCCCATTTGTTTGGGAGCCGTTGTTAACCAAGCCTTTTAACCGCCGACTGCCATATTTTAGTTCGGAAGCACCAGGGCTGATGCCATTGATTAGGACTGCCACAGGCGATCGCACTGGCTTTGAGCTAATCGCAGAAGAAGGCGGCACACCAGTACATCTAGACTTGTACCAGAATCATAAGAATTTGGCAGTCTTCGGCGCAACTCGTTCAGGTAAATCAGTGCTGGTGGCAGGTATTCTTACGCCGGCGCTTGCACAAGATATTCCGGTAGTGGCACTAGACTATCCCAAACCAGATGGTACATCCACTTTCACCGACTACACCAATCTGCTGGGTGAAAATGGGGCATACTTTGACATCTCCAAAGAATCAAACAATCTTTTTGAACTTCCTGATTTGCGCTCTCTGGATGCAGAACTGAGAAATGAGCGATTGAACGATTTTAAGGAATTTCTCAAATCAGTGCTGATGACAATGGTGATGGGGACGAGCATGATTGGTGTCAGTCCAACGATTACCACCAATATTGAGTCAATCATTGCTTTAGCTTTAAAAACATTTTTTAATGATGATGAAATTAAATCACGCTACAAGTCAGCAATACAAAATGGATTTGGGACTCAATATTGGAACGAGACTCCGACACTCAAAGATTTTTATAATTTTTGTTCTCCAGCTTTCATACAATTAGATTCTATTGCTAGTAAGAGTCAAGAGATTTCCGAAGCCTTAGAGCAAATCAGGCTGAGAATAAATTATTGGTTGAGTACCAGGGTAGGACAATCAATCTCACGCCCATCCAGTTTTAGAACTAATGCCAAATTGTTAGTATTCGCTTTACGTAATTTATCGAGTGAAGCTGATGCTGCCATACTCGCTCTTAGTGCATACTCTGCGGCATTACGTCGTGCATTATCATCAAAAGCTTCGATCTTCTTCCTTGATGAAGCGCCAATCTTATTCCAATTTGATGCGATAGCTTCGTTAATTGGGCGATTGTGTGCCAATGGTGCGAAGTCTGGTATCCGCGTCATCATCTCTGCCCAAGAACCAGAGACTATATATCAGAGCGCATCTGCACAAAAGATATTTGCCAATATCACCACACGTTTAGTAGGCAGGATTCAATCATCAGCTGTTGACCCGTTTATTGTTCGCTTTAAATATCCTATTGAAATCATCAGGGTCAATAGTACAGAAGCTTTTTATCCAAAAAAGTCGGGGATTTACTCTCAGTGGTTGCTTGATGATAACGGCAAGCTAACTTTCTGTCGCTATTATCCTGCCTACTGTTTATTAGCCTCAGTTGCTAATAATCCAAACGAGCAAGAATTACGCACTTTATTTCTCAAATACTATCAAGATAATCCTCTGCTTGGGTTAGTCAAATTTAGTGAGGATTATATCAGAATGATTCGGGGGGAAGAGTTATCAGAGTTAGCGAAGAATTTACTTTCAAAATCACATACAAGACAGGTAGCTTAAATGAAAAAGCGGACAATTGGGGTAATACTTTCTGCTACAGTTGGCAGTTTATTGATAGCAGCACCTAGCTATGGCATCAGCATCAACGATTTTTTTAGTTCTATCGGATCGGATCTTCAAGGAGAAGTTTCGGAAATTCAAGCATGGGCCAAGGGTGAGATTAACAGTGCTTGGGGTGACATCAAAGAAAATGCTAATGCGGCAATTGATAGTTCTATTGGACAATTGGGTGCGCCTGACCCAATTGCTTCGGCTGAACAATTGAAAAATACGCTCAAGGATGATTATTCTTATCCTGTCGCCCAAGAAAAAGCACAGAAGCTAGAGCGTGAATTGACGCTTGGCTCGATTGCCAGCGTGATTGGAAAAAAAGGACAGCAGCAAACTCAAGAAAAAATTGATACTACTGCACAAATCGCTAAACTTGCAAAAGGTATTGCTGATGAGGCGCAGAATATGGACGCTTCTCAGAATGTTCTCAAAGCGATGGCTGCTCAGAACGGCTTAATTGTGTCAATGTTGGCACAGCAGCGTACTGATTCTTTATTAGCCCGACAGGACAATGCTTATTCTAACTTGATGCTAACGCAAGTAGCGGAGCATCTTGATTCCCAAAGGCAAAAGGAGAACTCCCAAGAAGATGGCAGATTGTCTCTAGTACATGAAGTCGTACTTAATGCACGGTTAAATGCGACATCTGCTGACGACTAAAGGTTTATGAAGAAGAATTCAGAACTCAGGAGCGGAGCAGGAGTTGCTCCGCCTCCGATCAGAATTGCTGCATTAATTCTGTACGAGTGGTTGATAAATATTGGTCAAAAAAGGATATTAACTATGTACTATTTATTAGCCAAACTAGATGGTGGCGATTTAGCTGATTTAGCAAAAGAAAATTCAGCTTCAGTAGCGAAAGGATTTGACGAATTGTGGGTTAATACTCTTGATGGAGGCGTATACTGGGCAGTTTGTGACGTTGGTGCTTTATTCGCTATAGCAACACTAACTTTCTTTGTCGTTGAATGGACAAAAAAAATGATGGCGGGGGAAGAACAAAGAGCTTATACAGATTTTATTTGGCCGTTAATAGTAATTCTTTTGCTATCTAATAACGGAAAAATTTTAGGTAATTCAACATTAGGAATTAGGAACTATATTAATAATGTAAACAATATAGTTCTTAGTAAGGCGGCGGCAGGAATTGATCTCAAGAAAGCATACGAAAGTGCATTAGGGACTGAAGCTGCACGTAGCGCTATCGGACTAGCTGTTAGTAAGTGCAAAAATTCATCCTTAAGTCAACAAGAGCAGATAAACTGTTTAACAAAAGCGAAGGAAGATTTAACGAAGACATATCCCGATAAATTTAATAAAAATAATGGGGTATTTTCTTGGTTTATCGATGCGATTGATGGCGCTATCGATTCTTACAAGGACGTAGCTCAAGGAAAAGCTACAGTTACAGATGTAATTATGTCTCCGATTAATGCCTTTGTCGGGTCGGCGATAACAGACGTAATTACTATCATTCTAGTCGGGATGAATGGGGCTTATCAATGGGGAATTGAACTGACTATGCTCGTAACAGCACTGCTGGGGCCTGTAGCTGTTGGTGGTTCTCTGCTCCCTTACGGAGCTAAATCAATCTACAGTTGGTTAGTAGGATATTTCAGTATAGGTTTTGGCAAGCTCTGCTTCAATATCATTGTTGGCTTCGCTGGGCAATTAGTCGCTGATTCTAAATCTTATCAGCCAATGTTCTTCCTATTTACAATTGGTATAATTGCGCCATTCTTAGCTACAGGTTTAGCGGCTGGTGGTGGCATTTCTGTTTTAGTTCAAATTAATAAAGCTGCTGAAACTTATAGTTCAATTGCCATTGAGGTTGCTAAAGGTGTTGCTACTAAAGGTGGTAGTTTAGTCGGAAAATTAGCTAAATAAAACGTAAGAATTCAGCACTCAGGATTCAGAAGCCAGAATTTAAAAGTAATGAGTGCATAAATCTTCTATTGATTGAAAAGAATTCACTCTTCTTCTCTAATATTCTGACTCCTGGATTCTGACTCCTGAATTCTGACAATAAAACCTATGCTGAATCAAAAAAGTAAAACTCAACCCAGAGAACCATTACAACTACTTAGTTACAACAAATACGTGACAACACGAGTAGGAATAATCTCTTTAGTTGGGTTTTCAATGGCGGGATTTTCCCTCTTATTACAATTTCTCAATTATGGGGCAATCAGCATACTAAATCAAAAGCAATTAGCCCTGGTACAATTATCATCAGGTGAGACGATTTCCGCTAGGGCAGTAGACCCAGGGCAACGCTCTGATGAAGTGATTAGAAAGTTTATTTCTGATACCTTCATTAAGATGTTTAATTGGGATGGGATAGTACAAGTTTTCAATGAAAAAGGCGAACCTATTACTAAACAAGATACTGGGGTAGAAGTAGGCAAGATTAATAATAAATCTAATAGCCGAGTCACAAGTAAAGCTTATGATGCTGCCTTTGCTTTGAGTGAAAATGGAGGATTTAGAGCCGCATTTCTGAAAAAATTAGCCTCAATTACTCCCACGGGCATATTCAATGGTGATACGCAAGTATCTTTAATCCCTAGATTTATTTCACAGCCACGGCAACTCAGAGATGGAAAATGGGAAATAGATTTTATTGGAACGCTGGTAACTTTTGAACGTAGTGATAATTCCGGCAAAGGGATTACTTTTAATAAAACCATTACACTTTCATCAATTTCTAATCCAGAGTATATCCCAGCTAATACTAGCGAATTAGCTAAGAAAATCTATGCCACCCGGAGAGCCGGATTAGAAATTACCGAAATTGTCGATTTAAATTTGGGCAAAAGAAAATGAGTAAAGAGAATAATAAAAATGGGTCTGTATCGACTTTAGAGGATTTGCTGAATCTAGATGATGCTAATAAAACTAATGGTAAAAAAGCACCAGAACCGGAAAGTTTATTAGTAGCGACTAAGCACACAATTGTCACTTCTCCTTGGTCAAGACTAGCAATAATTGCTGTCCCTTTTGGAGTTGGATTTTTAGCAATATTTTTGATGCTCAATGGTGTTTTCAATCCCGCACCAGCACCAAAGATTGGTCTGAAAACGCAGGAAATACCGACCACTGAACAAGCCCAAGAAAGTGATGAGGGAGACGGTGATGCGCGTGCAAAACTCGCTCTATCGGATCAAGAAGATGAGTTAGGTCGCATTAACAAAAATAAATTTGACCAACCAGCGCCAGTACCAGTTTCAGTAAACCAAAAGGTCGTGCCATCTAGCCCACTATCTCCACAACCAGCGCCACGGACTGTTCAAAATACACAACCACGTCGCGTAACTCAGACTGCACCACAACCGATTAGAACCTACACTCCGCCACCAACACGCACGAGTTTTTCTCCAAGACCATCTATATCTGCACGGACACTCACGCCCCAAGATCCCCTTGAGCAATTGAACAAACTTCGTAGCATTGGTTCTTATGGCAAAATCGCCTACACCGAAACTAGCACCAGTAAACAATCTTCATTAGATCCATATCTTGCTCAAGCTCAAGCAATTCAAAATCAACCGAATGAACAAACAGATACAAACAATTTTGACCAAACCACGCCGCAAAACTCAAGCGAGTCGATTGAAAAGATCCGCCCCAGGTGGCAAGCAACTTCTAAAGTTAACAAGATTACTTTAGCTAACAATTATTTACCTCAAGAAAGCCAAATTCTCCAAGGTAAACAAACTCGCTACCTTACCGTTGGCACTTTTGCTAGTGGTGTCCTTGTTACATCTTTAGTTCAAGCCACAGTTAATAATTCAGGGCAGACACAGACAGAAACACTAACCTCTAAGAACACTAGGTCTGTTGCTAGACTGCAAGAGGATTTACGCGATAACTATGGGCAAGTGGCAATCCCAAAAGGAACAATGTTTGCAGTCGAGTTAGGTTCGGTTGATGGCGGCAGTTACGCTGTCGCTTATGTCAGAGCGATCATCAAAGATAATACAGAATATCCTATTTCTGCGGGTGCGATTTCCGTGACAGGAGTTGGTGGTAGACCCCTAATAGCTCGAAGATTTCAGGACAGGGGTGGCGATATTGCACGAAATGACTTGTTTGGCGGTGCTGTGTCTGCATTAGGGAAGGTTGGGGAGATTATGAACCAACCGGATAGTGAAGAAGAAATTTCTGATGAATTCACAGGCAGGATTCGCAAACGTAGTAGTGGCAATCAGCGCAATCTCACAGGTGCGTTAATGTCAGGGTTTTTTGGTCAAGTTAGCCAAAACATCAGCCAACGTAATCAACGTAATACTCAAGAAATTACTTCTCGCCCTAATACTTGGTTTATTCCACAGGGAACCAAAGTCACTTTTAATGTAAATCGTTCTTTGGAGTTGCCATGAAAAGCGTAATTAACACAGTTATAAGCGGCACTCTAGCGTTGGCGATTGCGCTGACTCCAATATCCACAATTGCCGCCCCAGTCGTGCGTACCATCTTTCAATCAATGGCTAGTGGGAGGCAGGCCAAACTACAAACTATCAACGTCTGGAATGGTCACGGTGTAGCAATTTCTTTCTATGAAATTGGCGAGACAATTAAAAAAGTCTGGTTAGATGATCCGTCGCAAATTCTGCTTGACACAGATGGTTGTTTAGAGGGACTGGATCAGAATTGCTCTAGCCCCGGTGCTGGGCTGATTCATCTGCGACGGATCTTGAGAGTAAACATTCCCGGAATACCGCAAACATCTACCACTTTGTTAACAGTAATTACGCAGTCATCCTCTGGTGAACGCAAGACTTACAGTTTTCGACTAGCAACAAGTAATGGCACTCCTAAATATAGTCAGGTGGCGATCAAGGCTGATGTGGCACGAGAACAAACAACCCCAAAACCTCAATTGCAATCATTAGTTAAAACACAGCAAACAATTAACCAAATTCGAGGCGGTATTGTTGTCGCTATTAAAAGTGGATGGATTCTTCAGCAAGATGAACTACACCAGCGCTTGCAAAAGTTAATCGGTTATTTACAAGCAGGTGATGACATTTCTACTGCTGCTAATAAGGCTTCTATCTCTCAAGAGTTAGTTAACAAATTAATTGCTTTGAGTAAGAGTTCTGATAATTTAACGCAAGGTAATGGCTTATGAAATCATCTTTACGACCCAATAAAAACGCCTTACGTTACTTCATTTTTTTTGGTTTAGTAGGTAGCTTATTGATTCATAGTTTCATAAGATATGGGCTATTGAATCAAGTTGTAGGCTTTTTGCTGCCCAAGGCTTCAGCACAAGTACCCGTTATCAATTCTCCTAATGGGTTTACTCCTGATTGGTCGCGTTTCAAATTCAGTGACATGATTATTTCTCTTAGCGGCAGTGTTACCTACCCAGGCACAAGAGGTACAGAAACTAGAACCTGGACGGCAGGACAAAGCATTAGCGAGTTTATGGAACTGGGAGATTTTCAAACACCTCAATTAGCAATAGAAAATTTAAATCTTTCAACCATAGCTTCAGTACAAGGAATCAATTTAAGTAGGTTAACATTAGATGATTTTCAATTAACAAGATGGCAGACTTTACCATCTTTAACCGAAGCGATCCCTGGCTTAGGTAATAGAAATGTCACAAGTGTTAAACCTGTCAACGATTTTTTGAGAAGATTTGGAATTACTGGGGGCACAATAGGTAACGCCAGCCAAAATTCTCGTTTACGTGACGTTCCATTAGGAAGAGTAATAAATTTAAAAAATTACTCACTAACATCTATTTCCGACATTCAAAACACATCTATTAATAGATTTGAGAATTGGCAAGACTCCAAAATTAATGGAGTACCTGGACTATCAACTTTGACATGGGATAACCTACCAGGACTGGGAACACTTGACCTTTCATTTGTTGCCAAAGTTGATCTGCCATTGGGAGATATTGAGGCTAACCGTACCCGCTCTATATCTGGTAGCTATCAAGATGGCTTTAACGTTCCCTGTCTACAAAACAATTGCGCTCATACAGAAATGTCCGGCATTGGTGAGACTACTGGAACACAGTGGATATCCGGGAAATTCCAAAAGGTTAATGGTGGATTTGGCATTTTAAAAGCTCTTAATGATGGTAAAGAGCCTACTGGTCGAAACCCCTTTGGCTCCAGCTTTAAGCAAGTTGTTTGGAATATTTATGAAGGCAGTGGAAAGGTGGAGACTACTATGTTTTTCCGCATCTGTAAAACTATACCCTTCATTGGTCGCACTTGCAGCCCCTACTTCATTGGGCCTGTACCTTTTATTGAGTACCAAGAGAAAGACCCTATCGTTCTTGGTCAACCAGAATAGGGTGTTGGGGGTAGGGTGTTGGGTGTAGGGAAGACGGTATTGGTGGGGGCAAGTGACCCACTGGTTATTGAGGCTAATTCTTCCCCTATACCCCACACCCTACACCCTGCCCCTTCGGGGCTTGGTCAACCCAATTCTCTACCTTAAAATGAGCAAATCTTTCAAAATAAATAACGCTAATCCTCAAGGATTTCGATTTGAGCAATTACAAAATCATAATGACGCAATTGGCAAGTATACTCACTCTCTTTTCACCCCCAATGGACTAACAGTTTTGTCTTTACTTGGTGCTTATATTTTGATGAGGGTATTTTTTGGCGATGGTAACAAGAAGAAAATTGCTACCTCTTATTGGGGTGGAGCTAAAGAAACTGCTACTGCTCAGAAAAAAGCCATCTTGCAAATTGCCAATCCCCAATGTGAGAGTGCGGCACTTTACATTGGTAAGCATCAAAGAAAAGGTGGTGGCACTACTTTTTATATTCCTGATGTGCAACGGGGTACGGCAGTCATCGGCGCTCCCGGTAGTGGTAAAACATTCAGCGCGATCAACCCGATGATTTACTCGGCTATCGATCAGGAATTTCCATGTATAGTTTATGACTTTAAATACCCTTCTCAAGCGAAAGTTGCTGCCTACGCCAAATACAAGGGCTATGATGTTCACATTTTTGCACCGGGATTCCCTGAATCTGAAGTCTGCAATCCTTTAGATTTTCTCCGGGATAGTAGTGATGAAGAGATTAAGTACAAGCAAAAAAGCCGTTCTACTGGTAGTAAAAATAATAGCACGAGCATCAGCGACCAAGAGAAAACGAGAAAGCTTTTTGAACCGGCTCAATTTCTGAAGTTAATTGCTGGTAAATGCGTTTTCATTAACCCTACTTATGCTAATAAAAAGGAAGGTTCAGTTCCACTGTTGAAAACTATTAAAATTTCTCAGACTCTCAAAAATATTGAGAAATACAATCAACTAAAATGGGCGAGAATTGTTAGTTTACTAGCTAGGAGAAGTACGCAGAAATTTCCCTCTGAGCAAGATTTAGCTTTGCGAGTTAAGCAAGTTGAGTTACGCTTTCCCATTCCCCAAAATCCTCAAGCTGTTTCTAATAATCCCGGTCTGACATCAAAAAACGTTGGCAGCATGGTTAATCAAGACCAAGTTCCTTCTGATATCGGGTTTTAATATTATGAAAATGACTATTGAAGAATTGAAGATTGATAATTTTGACTTAATTAAAACTTTATCTCAACAGTATATTCTCGCTAATGGTAGTTTCATTGACATTAATATTCCTCCAACTCAAATCATTGAGAATTTTAATACCTTGTCTGGGACTAGACCAAGACTTAAGAGTTTGGGAATCTATATTGTCATCAGTTTGAAAAATATTTATATTCACCTAAGTCAACAATTATGTATTCAAATTGTTAATCAATATATTCATGGTATTGGCTGGTATGATTTGCAATACATTTGTTTTTTTGATATTAATCCAAGTAACGTTTACATTCATATTATTTTTAATCGGGTTACTCCCCAAGGTAAGCTCATTGATATCAAATACTTGGGGGCTAACTGGCAACAATATGAGGTTTTACGTCAATCTTGTTCTCGGATCTTAGAAAACCCTGCTAATAATAAATATTTACATAAACGCTGCAACTGTTGTCCATAAGTAAGAGTACATCACAATGCACAGTATATAAATAACTAACAAAAATATGTTTGATGAACGACATTTGCAACTTACTTCTGCCTACGCTAGAGCTAGTCAGCATTTTATTAGAGCTTTTATTTATCCTTTAGGAGAGTTTATTTACAAATCAATAGAATCAGCTATTGATTTAAAATGTCGAATTGAAATAGGGGAAGAAACTTATTTTCTTACTCCTGATGAGGATGGTGGCTGGAAATGGTCTTCCTGTAACTTTGAAGGTGTAACAGATGAGGAAATAGAACAAGTAGAAGAGATAATGGCATATTTATTGCCTAAACTTCTTCCCGGCAGTAATGATATAACACCGTCGAATTTTCCTCCTGAGCCTGATTTACCTCCAGTTTTACCTAACCCCAATTCCCCCTTAATTCTTCCGCCTTCTGCCACATCTGTTGAGTTTTTAACTATACAGATGTGGCAAAACACCCAGGAATATCTACCTATTCAAGACCAAGATAATCTAGGTTTAAATGCTTCCATCCATAGAAATGTTTTTTTTACAGTTGAAAGCGCCAACAATGGCATAAGTAGTAAAAAACTTGAGCGACAAAATACTCAAGATATCCCGCCTCACCCAGAACATATTGATCCGCAACATTGGCACGAACTCGTAGTAGGCAGCGCGATCGCACCAGAAATTGCACATCTCAACTTCTCTAGTCTTCATTTTAGCTATGTCGGTGGCGAACATGAAGCTTGGGAACGGCTGATGATCAGCGACAAACTCTCACGTACAAATACAGGTAGCCTCTCTATTAGGCTTTTAGAACTCTATTCTCACCTAGATGCAGGTGGCTGGTGGTGTAATTCAGGGGTAGACCCGCGCACATTTGCTAATCTTACCCCTGGTGAGCAACCTCAAATTAAAGAATGGGGATGTTATAAGCCAAACCGCCCCAGACCCAAAACCGTGAAAAAAGATGGGTTCACTGTTGCGGTTGAAGGCAAGTTCATTAAATATGAGCATCCACCATCAGTTGATTTGAGTATTTTCTTGCTAGATGTCCCAGGCATGATTGCCCAAAATATTTACTCAAAAGCTGGAGTAAACCCCAGCGATAGCGATCGCTTGAGTGGTTTTTGGTATTGTGTGTATAAACACAATATTCCACTCGTCATTACAGAGGGGGCGAAGAAGGCGGCTAGTCTGTTAAGCCAAGGTCACGCAGCCATCGGGCTACCGGGAATTTCCTCCGGCTATCGCTCACCGAAAAACGAGTGGGGCAAGAAAATTGGTGATTCCTATCTGGCTGATGAGTTAGCTGTTTTCGCAACTTCTGGTAGAGTTTTCAAAATCTGCTTTGATTATGAAACGAAGCCTGAAACTAAGCTCAATATCCAAAGAGATATTTGGAAAACAGGAAGCTTATTACAAGAATTTGGTGCTGTCGTGAAAGTAGTAACGCTGCCAGGGCCGGATAAAGGTGTAGATGATTTTATAGTTTCACAAGGAAAAGAAGCTTTTGAAAAGTTATCTGCCGGGGCTATATCTCTAGAGGAGTGGCATCAAAATCAACTTGATAATTTACGTTTTACTATCAAGCTCAAGGATGGCACAGTCAAAAAAATTGATCAACAAAAAGGAGACTCTACTATGATAGATGATCCCGAATTAGAAGCAAACATTGGTGTATTTAAAAAAAGTCGTGCTAAATCACCTATTGACCCTGGTTCACAGATTATAGATATAAAAGTTATTGATTCAGACATTATCCATATAGATGTTGCCCCGGAGCTAGCCCAACCAACTGAAACTCCTGTAACTAGTTCTTCTTGGGCTAAAAAAGAAAATGTTACAGTTTATGAGCCTAATTTTTTTAGAAAGCGCCTAGAAGCTAGCGAGAATAAACAAATAGCTTTTGCTGCTTATACTTTGTTAAAAAAGTATGGTGTTGAGGCTAAAGATGAACAACAGCAGACTAGTGGCAAAATCTACCATGCTGATGCTTTTGTAATCAAGAATCATGGTGCTGATAAATACAGTATCTATCGTCGTCATGATGATATAGAGTTAATGACTTTTCAAGCTGATAAATGGGGACACGTAGGCAAGATTAAACTTTCTTACACAGAAATAGAGTCTGAGCCAAAAATTTGGGGAGAAAAACAAATTAACATTCTGCCTATTGAAAGGCAGGAGTTTTTGTTAGTGGCTGACTACCTGAAAGCTGGTAAAGAATTGCCCTCTGTTGATGAAGACCCTCGCAAAATAGCTTCTGTCGTTGGTTCAGTCTCTCCTAAAGGCACACACAATATTTTAGAAAGTTTCAAAGAAAACGAGGTATTAAAAATACTCACACAAAGTATTACTAGCTTCGAGAAAGACGACTTAACCTTGGGCAATTACCGGATTATTTTTCGGCAAACTAGTGACAATACATCTACTCTGCAATTACTCAAAACTGAACACAATGGTACAAATCGGGAAGCTGTTCGCTTTCAGTTTGAGAAAACTGACACTGGTATGACTCATCAAGTCCAAGCGATGGCTATCACTGAAGCTGATTTGGAGAAGTTAAGACTGTTGGCTCAAAAACTGCATATTAATTACAAAGCATTATTTGGCAACCCGACAGACACCCGTGACATCGACTTGCCCGTTCACCCCGAAATTAACCGTAATTTAAACGATGATCAGTCACACCAATCTACTCAATCTACGCCCAACGCACCAGATCGCAAGACACAATCAAACCCACAAGGAGTAAGCTCTAATTCTCCAAAACAACAGAACGCTGTATCACACTCAACTACACCTAATAGCACAACACCATCACAACCAACAAAACGACCCAATTTTTCTTCTAACTTAGATAACGCTGTGCTACCACTACATCCAGTTTTAAAACAATATTGGGAGCAGTTAGAAAAAGATGGTTCAAGTCATGAGACTGTAGCGCAAGGACATTTAGAATTTCAATCTAAAATTCAGCAAACTGGAAAATTAACTGTTGGTGAACAGCGTGAACTCTACCAGCAGATTCAAAATCTTGCCTGGAGTGAAATCAATCACTTTCGGCGTACTGATATTGTGCTTCCACCATTAGCCCACATTGTTAATGATTTGCGATCGCACGTTCAAAAAGAAGCACAACCACAGTTTGATTCTGACCCAAAGCGTGATACACCCGTGTCTCTCCATCCTGACATCGCCTCTCATTGGCACGATTTAGAAACTAATAAAACTTGGTCTAGTGTTGCCAATCAGTACAACAACCCTTTACGGGAAAAACTTGTCACTACTGGCAAGCTGACTATTGGGGAGCAACGTGAACTTTACCAAAAAATTCTTCTTCAAAGTCAATTCGAGCAGCAGAACATTGGGCAAACGAATATCTCACTTCCTCCTTTGAGTGATGTGATTCAGGATTTGCTCAATACTCGTAGCCAGGTTATTAACAATACCTATACGCCCAAGGTTGAAGTACATTCTCAAAAATCTCACACTCCACCACAACCTACTACTAATTCACAGGAATTAGAATTATGAAAAGGAGTCAGAATTCAGGAGTCAGGAGTCAGAATACTCCATGTCTGTTCGCGCAGAGTCTCCAAGAGTTTGTCGGGGGCTTTAGACCATGATTCAGACGCTATCTAAGAGACGCTAAAAGCGTAGCAAGATCCCCGTAGGGGTACACGCACTCGCTTGCCGCCGGCACTATCTACTAAATCGATTCAGAATTCAGAATTGAATTCTGGCTCCTGACTCCTGAATTCTTCTTTGGTAATACCTATGCAATCTAGCTCAGTAGCCGAAACCATCACTATCATCAACTGCAACAGTGGCTTTTCTGACAACCAAATGGCGTACAGACTGGCACTGATGATGGAGAAATACTCACCCTCACCGTCAATAACCCCCGCACTAGACCCCACACAGCGCGAAAATCTTATTGGTGAGGTAAGAAATACTCTAGACCTGTCCCGAAATGCTCAAACTACTGAAGATTACAGGCAATCCCTTAAGGAAAAATACTACCAAGAGTACGCTCAAAAATTTGGTTTAAATAAATCCGAGGAAACACCTGATATAGATAATTCAACAAGAGTTGAAGATTTGATCAATGAAAAGAAAAAGACATTCTTGCAGCAGATATTAGAAACTAAAGGGCGCAAACTGCCTTTTGTTGACAGCCAACAGTCAAAATCGGTTGAGAGTGAAAATGATGAGGTTGTTAAAAAGTCTCTTATTCCTGCACTAATGAATATTATCGTTACAAAGGGACAAGATACTATTGGCGGTCGGGTCTATGAAGGTATGGCTTATCAATTAAATTTGTTGATGAGAGAAGGTATGCAGCGTCTGACTGTTTGGCGCAAAAGTGATAATCAATCGGCTTTTAGTGCTTATAAAGTAGAAGAAGAGGAAGAATACAAGGTCATACACAATCACCTTTCACCACAAGAAACACAAAAGCTGATCAACTTTGATATAAGAGTGCAACAACAACAGCCACCGCCACAGCAACAGCAAAACGAGCGTTCTCCTGACGGACCAGAGTTAGATTAAGTAAAATATCCGACAAACAACCCAAGAATGTACGCACTTACTAAAACATATCGCTTAGTCACCCGCTCGAATTGTGACCAGGGCGAGATGATGACAGCTAATACTATGTAAAACAATGCTTGTAGAAAATCGTTGTGCCCCAGTTTGATGATTGCCGCTATCATCAAAGCCACAAAAATTAGAAATTCCACTCCTGTTTCAATCCTGTCCCAAAGTTTCACATCATATAGGTAACGCATCTTGTAACCTCTTTTAGAAGTCGGAAGTCAGAAGTCGGAAGTCAGAAATTAAACTCAAAACTTCCGACTTTCGATCTCACACTTCATACTTCTTCTTGTCTCACCATAATTCTGATCTTTCTCCATGATTAAAATTAGGAGCTTCAAACCTTTTTAAACTCAAAACTTCCGACTTCCGAACTCCGACTTCCGACTTGTTTTGGTGATTTTGGCAACATCCTACCATCAACCCCATAAACCCCGTTATCTTTGTAAGGAAATATTATGGTGAATTTGGTTCCTTGTCTAACTACCGAGTTTACGCTTATCCTCAAACCATGAGTATGAGCCACACATAAGGCGATGTACAGTCCTAGTCCCATCCCTGATTGATGTAATAAATTGCTATTTGGCGCTCGCCATAATGGGATAAATATATTGGAAATTTGTTCTGCGGCAATCCCACAGCCGGTATCTTCAATCTCAATAATTAAATCATCTTCTTGATTGAGCAGCCTTAAAAAGATATCTCCGGTAAGAGTGTACTTAATAGCATTTGTCACCAGATTACACAGCATTCGGTCAATACTTATGCTATCACCCCGTACTTGCGTTCCATGCTTGTATGTTAGTTGTGTTTCATAGTGGAGATTCAAGGAATGATACTGCGCTATTGGTTTGAATCGAGAATAAGTTGTTTGTAAAAAACTTAACATATCAAACTGCTCCATTGTCGCTGGATTTAGTTCAAAAAAAGCATTTTTTTCAGATTGAATCAAACTCACCCCTCGCTCATTCGTTTGTTGTAAAGCGATCAGCAACGGTTTGATCTCTTCTAAAGACTGTCCATAAGCACCATCAATTATTTGATTCAAAACTAACGATGCTCCTTGATAGTTGTTTGAAACATCGTGTAACAAACCTAATATGCTTAAAACTTCCTGTTGCATAACTATGTTTCCAACGACAGATGGTATTTTGGCTACTTTTATGAATAAGTGCTAATTATGTCTACAAAATTTGAGAATACTTTTGTTTTAGTTATAAAAAAAAATTATCCAATCAAACTTTAGTACTAAAGTTTCTTTCATTTATCTGGAAAGATTTTTGATTACTTATATTTTATATGACAGATACAAAAAGTAAAAGGCTTAACACCAATAACTATGTTATAAATATTGAGTCATCTTATAATCGAAGTGATCTATGATTCGATTAACGCTCATTGAGGATGAAGAACTCATTAGGTTGGGGATCACTACTGCTATCAATCAACAACCAGATATGGAAATGGTCGGCGTTGCGCGTACTGGTATTGAAGGTATTAATTTAGTTAAGGAATTAAATCCCGATGTGATTTTGGTGGATATTGGTTTACCGGACATATCTGGGCTAGAAGTGATTAAAGAGGTCAAACTCAATAGCAAGACTAAAATTGTTGTTCTTTCTTCTCATTCTTCTCAAGGCACTGTTCAATCAGCTTTAAATGTCGGCGCTGATTCTTACATTCTCAAAAAGAATAATGTTCCTCTGATTTTAGAAGCCATTAAAACCACATTCTACGATAGCAAGTCTTTTTTTGACCCTGATATTAGCCGACGTAATTTTTGTTACCAACAGAAAATCAAGGGTAAGACTTATCAAGATAATCTCACTAATACTGAAATCCAAATTGTTTCTTTGATGGCAGCTGGTTTTTCTAATAAGCTGATTGCCGAGCAGTTATTCATTACTGAAAGTACTGTAAAAGGGCATATTAACAAGATTTTTGCGAAGTTGGATGTCAGCGATCGCGTCAATGCTTTGATTGAAGCTAGTAAACTTGGGTACATCGAACAAGATTACCTTCAGGTAGGTTAGCTACTTACCTACTTGAATTAAACAATAGCCTTGGGTTTTACTCTGCTGTGTTTGACAAGCTTCAATTGCTGCTTGATTTTTTAAGATAATTTGGTACATCTGTTTACCCTCCTGGGATTTTGCCCATTGGAGAATCTTTATCTCGTTACGTGAGACTACTACTGACTGATTCGTTCCTACATTCTGCACCAGATTCCACGTTGTCAGCGAACCCAACAAGGTACTGCCAGCCGCTACTAATCCACACACTAGAGATACTGTTCCCAATCCCCAGCCGGACTGCACTTTCATGCCTGTGCTGATGGGCTTATTTTTTTTCATCTCATCACGCACGGCACTAGAGACAACTGTATAATGCATTGACTCGGCGGATTTACTTGTCTTCTCCAGTTTTTGGTCTATTAATGCTGCCCATGCTTCTATCATTGCCTCCATTCTTGCCTGGAGGTCTATCATCGTTTCTTCATATCGACCCAGCGTTGCCATCATCCTAAATGTTGGGTCATCTGGTGTGATTCCTAATTGGTACGCCCCTTCAACTATGCGCCTTTGTTCTGATGGAGAATAACCTTGTAATATATCTTGTGATGTCATCAATCAAGTCCTAAATATTTAATAGCCAATTTGTTATTTATCACTGAATTGCGGAAATTTTTAATCCACTGAAAAATGAAGCTTCTCCAAAATAAAATTATCGATATATCCTGGCAAACTTGTGAATATGGCTTGACAGCTTTCTCCATCGCTTGATAGTGATTTCGATGTAAAGCCATCAAATTTATTTCTGTTCCTCCTATTGTTAACAGAGTTTTCTGCATTTTTTCGTCATATTCCCTAAACTCTGGCGCAAAATGATAATTCTTCACTATCACATAGTTGGCATTGTTAGTAGCAGTTTGGATGATTTGAGTTAAGTAGTCTATGCAGTCCGTTCTATGTGATATCGGTTGCAGGAACGTTAGCTTCCATCCATATTCAGCTAAAGCTTCTAATAGTTCAGACTCAACAATATACTGACAAATTTTGTCTATGTGCTGCCCCGGCATATCCACTAAAATGATATCTATATCAGCAGCTACCAGATCAATAAACATCCTGTCCGTTTGTTTATTGAAAAAATCTATCTTTTCAATACACACTAAATCTTTGTAAGCCAAAAGTCTATCACGATTATCATGGTCATAAACTTTCAATCTTTTACCTTGAATTTGATAAATTTCCAGCAACAGTTTCATAACTGTAGACTTGCCTACACGAGAGTCACCTACAGTCATTACCATTCTTTTAGAAGATTTCAACATTTATACTCTCCAGCCCTAAGAGATGCTTAACTGGACAAATTTGCTGTTTAAAAGTTTTTAGCCAACTCTTCACCCGCATTTTCACTCCTGGTAGTTCTTTTTGCTTTATTCCTTCAGAAAAACTTAGTGACTTTTCATCTAAATAATCATAGGCATATTCAAGCAAATTCGGCATTGTAATATCAAATAAAGGGATTCCTGCTTTTAATAGCTCTTGCTTTATCTCTTGAACTATTGATGAGTTGCTATATCTAGAAAATTCTGACTCCTCACCATAAAATAAATTTCTAACGACTATGTAATCTACTTTATTTCCGCAAAAGCTGTATAAATCTATTAATTGCTTTACCGAATCTGATACTCGACTAATTACCACGACCATTGTTACTCTAATGTCATAATCATTGGCGGCTGTTTCCAAGAACTCTTGTTCTATAAATCTTTTAAATATTTGTCTTGATTGCGGTGGCAATTCTAATAAAAACAGCGATTCTGGTGGTGGCAGTTGATTATATGTATCTGGCTCTGGCTCCATCATTCTCTTTATCTGATCAAAAAATCTATCTATACTTCCATCTTTAAAAATATTTAACTGCTGTATTTGACAATGCTCACCATTCTCACCATAATATCTCAACAAATCTGGATTAGAATTATCTGCATCTACTGCCACAATTCTCCTTTTCTCATCTATACAAGTTTGTAAAAACCCTCTCGTCCACATCGATTTACCAACTCCACCTTTCCCCCCGTCTACTATTACTAATCTTCTTGGGGGAGTTTTAGTTACTTCATCTGCCTCTTTATCTGCATCTGAGGCCATATCCAGGTCTAACTTTAGTTTCTCTAACTCTAACTGCTGCTCTGGTGCTAAATCATTTAGCTTTATTTCTTCTGCTGCTTCAATTGCCGAGATATCAGCTTTGCTATTAATATTTCCATTTTGATTGTTATTGATAGTTTGTGTCATTTTTCTTTTCCTCATAATTCAGATTTGTTCTCAATTTTCTAAAAAACATCTTTTTGAAATATCGGTAAGACATTACTCCTTATCCATTGCGTAAAATTATTAATCATTTGTTTTTTAACCATGCATTTTAAATTATAAATAGCTCCCGAATTTAAAGTTTTTACTATTGTTATTTGCTCCCCAATAATCACATGACGTTCTCGACTTTGGATATGCAGAGGCACTATTTTTTCATTATTTAATTCTGGTGCAATAATCTGAAATACATCTTCAGCAAATATCTCTAGCCCTAATGGGGTTGATATTACTCGCACCGTACTACCCAAAGGGTGATCAAATTCCCAATATGTCCATACTCTTCCCATAAATAGATTGCCATATTTGATTCAACACACGAAGCTATTTAGGTACTATTTTTTTCAGTACTATGGTTTCTTGATTTTAAAAAAATACGTTATACAATTACTAGCGATTATTTTTGGTTCTCAAAGAACTGCCTCTGTCAACACTGATATTATTCTTAGGCAAAACTGATGAGGGTTGGATGTTAAGCCTATCGCCAACCTTGATATTGGCAGCGCCTGTTGCTAGCTCTAGCACTTGATTGGCAACTTTCCCTTTGTAGATAGAGCAAGGGTTTTTGTAACACGGTTGGGCATTGTAAACCGCAGTTGTCACCACATTGTCCTTAAGATAAAAGATGTCTAATGGAAAATTTACCTTGTACATCCAGAAAGGCACATTATAAATTTCTCCTCCCAAATTGAATAACATTCCGCCATCGCCGTTTAAGGATGCTCGAAATTTCAGCCCTTTCTCTAATTGCTCTGGTGTAGAAGCGGCTTCCAAGTTAAATGTGCGACCGCCTTTGGTGAGAATGTGCGTAACTGGTAAATCCTGGGGACGAGTTTGGACGTAACCAAGCGCCACAGTGCCGATGATAATTGATACTCCAGCGACAGGGCCTAGTATGTTCAGTAACTTGAAAGCAGCAACGTATAAATCCTTTTCAGAATTAATTTTTAAAGTTTTCATGTTTCACCAAAAATATCAACATTGCCGAGACTATATATAGATGAATCAATTGGACTAGATGGAAGGCCATGCAAAGCCGCAATGTTACGCATACTTTCAACTCGGTCAGCTTCGCGGATTGCCAGAGGATTCATACTCTGCCTTGCAGCCAGCAATGCCGACAATGTAATTCCTAGTGGTGGTAGTTCTTGAAGGGGAGAAACATCGTCGCCAAACATTTGACAGAAACTAGAGACGGCGGCACGTTCAACAATGGCTTGAATCTCCGCACCGACACATCGCTGCGTGGCTTTGAGTAACCTTTTCCATTCTTCTTCGCTGTACCCATCGCCCCGATCGCGGAAACGAGGATCGAAACGGGCTAAGTGAATCTTGAATATTTCGTGCCGTTCGCCGTAATTTGGGAGATCCACCTTGAAAATCTCGTCAAAGCGTCCACTTCTGGTTAGCTCTGGTGGTAGCCATTGAATATTGTTAGCCGAAGCGATAATTAAAACCTCACTAGTAC
Source organism: Nostoc sp. 'Peltigera membranacea cyanobiont' 213 (assembly GCF_002245975.1). Classification (NCBI taxonomy): domain Bacteria; kingdom Bacillati; phylum Cyanobacteriota; class Cyanophyceae; order Nostocales; family Nostocaceae; genus Nostoc; species Nostoc sp. 'Peltigera membranacea cyanobiont' 213. Next base: position 28,097 of record NZ_NOLI01000051.1, read on the forward strand.
GTTCTTGCATCCAGGTCAAAAGCATACCAGCTAGGCGTTTGGATAAATCATCATCCCCAGCGAATCCCTTATCAAAGTCATCTAAGTATAAAATTACACGATTGATTCGGTCTACCAGTGCGAGTAAGCTTTTTAGCTTGTACTCAGCCAAATTACCGTAACTGCGGAAACTACCCCACTCCAAGATAATCAGAGGTAGCCCCAATTGTGCAGAACTTGCTTTAGCCGAGTAAGATTTTCCTGTTCCCGGTGGGCCGATTAGTAAAATCCCCTTGGGTAAACGAAGATTGTACGCTTTTGCCAGTGTTGTTAATAACCGCTTGTAGGTTTTAAATGCCGACTGCATCAGTTCTAAACCACCGATAGGGGTAGCTGGGGGCTGAAGGAATTGAATACTATAAATTCGCTTAAACAGTTCGATTTTGTAAGCGGACAGTTGAGACACTAACTCATCCGGTGTAATTTCATGATTTGCAATCGCCTGTCTGATTCCATAGCCAATGTCTGCCAAGTACATCCCTATTGAGGCGTTCGCCGTCGCATGAATATCGCTATGACTGTAATCCGGTAATACTTGGGATAAATAACTGTTTATTTCCAGGGTAGCTGGCAGTTGTTGAATGACTGTCGGAACTTCGGGGGCAATGTCAGATGAGAGACTAGCGTTTGAGCCTAGCAAAATCGCTGTTTTGTTAGCATTGCAATTGTACAGCTTCAGATTAATGAGGGCAGACTTAATCCACTCCGCCGTCAGAAAGAAATCGGGGTCAGTGGTAGCTGACCCCAGCCAAGGGAATATACCTTCTAGTATCAAGATTCCTTCTAAATCGGTGGTTTTCCAAAACCGCAGAATTTCAAAGTAATGTTCGCGTCTGCTTTTGGCGCTCGCCTGATACTGGTTAACAGTTTTTAAACTTAATCCCTCCTCATTAGTAGATAACTGCTGTAGCGCATCATCCTCCAGCGTCCACAGGTAACAGTTAATGTCCAGGCGCTGGCATTCACTGGCTAGATTAATAAGCAGCCTGACCCTCTCTTGCAATGGAGACTCGACAGCAATCAGCTTATTGTTAAGCTTAATTAATCCAAATATTTGCTTTGTTAACTCATTATTCATCAGGATTTTAGCTAATTTTCACCCCAATATTATTGATAGCTAAAACTCTTTACTAGCTACTTTAGTACTGAAAAAATCGGTACTAGAGTAGCTTGACTTTTTTGCAACTATAGCTCTAATTCCTCGTGGTTTTGTTGTGAATAACGTTGTTGCAATTGATGGGAGAAATTGATTAACTGCGTATTCCAATCCCGACTTTCGCACTTGAGTTGAGTCGAGTGTGGCAGTAGCTCTTTAACAGCCCGTGCCACTGTTGATTGACTAAAAGCTACCTGTACATGAGCAACATTACGTAATCTTTCAACAGGTAAACTTGAAGTGTCATCTACTGCCATGTAAACTGTTCTGTTTTCTGGTATTCCTTTGACCTGATATTCCAGCATGGCTACTGAAATGGCATCAATGGGAGAAAAAGACAGTACAGCAGTGCTAGCTTTATCACTAAGCTTTTTCCCTAAAGTAAAGTAAAACCAGCTATTACGGCGAACTGTACCTAATTCATAACCAGAGAATTTATTGGTTGTACCTTCTAAAAAAGCCCCTTTGGTATTCCCTTCCAAGTCCCGCATCACAAACACAACATTTGCTTTTGAGTCGGCATAAACTAGCCCCTGATTATGTAACATTTGTATGCAATCAGAAGGTATGCCTCGTTTCTGGGTTAGGTAATGTTCAACGCCTGACCAGTTAGCTTTATCCTCAATGGGTGGGGTGAATTGGGGTGCTGGTTGAGTTTGGATAATAAGAGCCGTAACTTTTTGAGCATGAGCGATCGCTGCACGTTTTGCGCCGACTTCACCAAATCTTTCCCCCAGCCATGCGATCGCAGTTGTTTGGTTGCATTGATTAACGTGTTTCACCAAACCAATTGCATCATTACCTTCAAAATGAGAACCGGGAGCAAGGTCGCTAAATTTAGAGCCATCTATATTAATGATGTGGTTTCCTCCTACCCATTCATTCCCTTTACGCCACAGCCCCAACTCAATAGCAACATCATCTAAAGCTAAATCAGTTGACCATTCGGTAAGTTTTCTTATTGATTGATTATCTTGTTCTAATTGCTCTATCCGCCGCCGTAATTGGTCATTCTCAAGTGAGAGAGCTTTGGCTGTAGCTTCCATCTCTTGCTTACGCTGATTCGCCCTGTCTCGGTCGGCAGCTTTGGCTAAAAGATGTTCTGCACTTAGCTCATTAACTTCTAAATCGCGCCCCTCCTCCACAATGCGGTAAAAATCCTTGATGTCTTGGTGCTTTGCTCTGCTTCCCTTAATACCGCGCTCCAACCCAATTAACCGCATCATGTCGTAGTAAGAATCTTGAAATTGTTGGATTTTCTGCCGCCCGTCAAAGAAATGATTGCACCGTAGCTGCCCGTCATCATCAAGGGGGACAAAATAAGCGTGAATATGGGGGGTGGCTTCGTCCAGGTGTAACTCGGCGCGGACAATGCGAGATCCATATCCATCCGCTAACCACTGGTGAGTCGCTTCTACCCAGTTATCCAACTTTTGTGGTTCATAGTAACCGGCTTGGGTGGGGCAGTCGGGACGGAAATAACTGGGCGATGCACTCAACAGTAACTCCACGCAGTACACCGCATCAGTGCGAATCTTCCGCTTCTGCTCCGAGTCCCCTATCTTAGCTAAGACTAAATCCTCTAGTCGTTCCTCTGGGTCGAGGCTACCGATGAACCGAATATTTTTTTGAGTGGGATCTGCGTTTGGCGTTTCTCTTTCTCGTGCAGTGTGAGATGCACTCCCTGATATGTTACCCCGCTTTAATTTTTTTAATCGCGCGATCGCGTAGCTCATGGCTTCACATCTTGGATAAACTTGGTATGATTTTGTTATCACGCTGATTTACCCAAAATCGGAGCAATTGCGACTAGTCGCCAAAATAGCTAAATTGCTCAAATGCGAAAAAGTGAAGATAGTCGTAGTAAGTACGATTATTTTAGCGGCTTGAAAGACTTTTTGAAGGAACTCTAATACCTAACTAGCTCAAGTGCTTACATAGCAAAGACCCCAGGCATTTAGTCGCCTGATTCTAAGCAGTGAATAATTTGGGTACGAATTACGCACGAATACTCATAAATGAGGGAAAAAGCGCAACGCAGTGAAAACACAGTGGAAACGCAATTGAGAGAAAAAGGGGGATTTCTCCGCCTAAATACTCATTTAGACTACCCGCAATACTCATTTTTGTATCAAGTATTGCAAATGTAAACAATAAGACAACTGTACTGGTTTTTAAAAATGGACAAACAGGGAAGCAAAGACGTTGAACTGCCAAGAGTAAAACGGAGACATGATTCTTGGGATGGAAGAACTATTGAATACTTGGTGAATCATCGATCAAAAAAGTCGGCAGGTGAACTGACAATGGAAGCAGTGACAAGTTACTGGCTAATAGAAGCATTAGTGGGAAAGGTAAGTAAAGAGGAATTTATTGAAGCTTGCTTGTCGAGTATTGGGGAATTGGAAGGAAAGCTAGTAAAGATTAGAATTTTAATGCAAAAGGTTTCTAATTCTTTTGAAGTAGATAGTAGTGCGATTTTGCCACCACAACAAATAGAGCAGAACAAATCACCGATTTTAGAAAAAAGCTTGCCAATCTCAACAAATGTGATTCGCAAAGAGAAAGAAGAACAAGAGGAACTAGAGCAAACAAGTCAGCAGGAAGAATCCTTACTATCTGATGATGATTTGGGATTAATGGACTTGAAAATGACACCAGACTTATTAATGGCTACTCAATTGTTGGGATTTGACGAAACAAACGGTAATAAAAATTTATGACAACTACAAATACTAATCAGGACAAATCAAGCCAAGTCGTGCAGTTTATACTGACGGCAGACTTGGGGGGTAGTTCAACCAAGGCGATCGCTCAGATTTATCCGGCGGGAGTGCCATTTGCATTGTGGATGAGTCCAGAAGTTGCCGATGTAGGAGAGGGTTCAACCAAACATTTAACTGTAGATGCGCTGCCTGATGATAGCGCTTGGGTGAGAATTGGTCAGGAATATTCTGTATTAGGGAGTATTGCAAAAAGAGAGTTTGCTGGAACTGCGGCACTGCAAGATTTGAAGTCTGAATATGCCTTATCAAAGGTTGCTGGTTTGTTGTGGCTAGCTAAACGTCAAATAAATCTAGATATTCACGAAATGTTTCTCCAGATTTTGCTACCACCTGGAGAAGAGAAGAATGTACAAGATTTGGCTAAAAAGTTTGTCTTGAACTATAGGCAAGGAGTAATAACGCCAACGGGAAGAATGAAAATTAAGGTCAATAGCTTCAAAAATCTTCCTGAAGGAACAGGTATTATTTCTTACAGAAATCGCGCTCTAGGGAATGTATTTTCTCAAAAAAATATAGGATTGTTAATGCTGGGTCATCGTAATGCCAGTTTTACCCTTTCAGAAAAAGGGAAAGTAGCAAAGAAAGAATCGACAGACTTGGGGATGAATTGGGTGTTACAAAAGTTTGTCGAACGTACTAGCGTAGGACTATCGAAAGATGATCCGTGTATAGCGGCGGCTTTAGTGGAAGCAAGTAAAGGTAATTTCACTGCATTACGAAATTTGTCACGTAGGAATACACCATCAGGAATTAACTCGGATTTAGAGTTGTTTAAATCAGTTTTAGAAGTGATTCGGGATGAATACTGTCGAGCATTGCTGCGGTGGGTGAAAAACCATGTACCATTAGACGAAGTTCTCATCTGTGGTGGTACTGGTGAGTTTGTGCGTCGAGAACTGACACAATATTTTCAAACAGAAAGCATCCCTATCGTTTGGAATGGTGGAGTAGTTATTCCCAAATCATTAGATACCGTTGGCTTGGGTGAGCGACTGGCTGATGTTTGGGCAACTCATATTAGTTATGTGAGAATGCTGGATGAAAATTTTTGCTATGAGCGCAAACAGAAATTAGTACCAGATTCTTATTCTCCAGCAGTTAATCATCTCACTTCTATCAATAGAGTGTAGCTCTCAAAAAACACATTTTGGATTTGAGATTTTAAATTGAATGTGTTTATTTCATATTTTGCTAGTAGCGATCGCCGCTAGTCCAAGGCTCATATTTTGCACTTGATGTTAGACAGAATATCTGTCTAACATCGTAAAAGCCTCTCTTGGTAAGAGATATGCTTCAACTTGCACCTTTCCTCATCTGAAAGTGCGATCGCTCTAACAGTAACAAGCGCGAACAATTAACATTGGCAAATTAAGATGGCTGAAATGACACATTTGCAGGTACAAGAATTATCACGATTTGCCCAAGAGCAAGACTTCAATCAGCAATATCGACAGTATTTTGGGGATGTCTGGGACGAAGTTGGAGTTAAGGATATCTCCAAAATGACCATCCAAGATGCCGAGCAAACCTTGAAGGTACTAGCTGATAGTGAGGCATCTCCCCAATTCATCAAATCCCTACTAGCACAAGCAGCAATTGATGGTGCTACACCGCAGGTTTTGGAGTATTTCTTGAGTAGTGACATTGACGGCGATGGCCGGACTCTGGCACAAGAATTATTCCAGGATGGGACGAACCCGTTGGAGTCGGATACACCCCAACCACCATCGAAAGCACAGATTCTATCCCCATCTCTACAACCAGATTTGGAATGGGAAATATAGCATAAACTCACTAACTTTACTAGCTACTCCAGTACCGATTTTTTCAGTACTAACGTAGCTAGTTCTTTTTAGAGGGCGTATATAAACTTCTTAAGTTAGGTATGAGTTCCATTTTTCAAAAAGCACAGTAGGGTGTAATTGACTTGTTGATTACACCTGTTCCCTCAACTAACCCAACAATTAAATGAGGACATATTTATGACTTTATTAGGTATTGATAGACCTTTAGATGCAACCCAAGTAAAACTGTGGGACGAGCGCGATTTATCTACAAGCGATCGCCGCCAAGAGCATTTAGAAATTCTCCTGTGTCAAAAAGTCCAAAAAGGTGAAGACCCCGCCTTGTGTAAACAAGTGTTGAATTATTTGTATTTCTCGGCATTTCAACAGAATCTGAATCGTATTACTGTCCAAAAGGAGAAAGAAAAGTCGGTCTTTGCATCTGTACAGCAAGTAATTATTACGTCCTTTGCCATTCTAGGAATGTTTGCGTTCCTTGCCGCCGCTTCCAACAAATCAGTTGTGCGATCGCCTGGGGTAATCCCTCCAGCTATAGAACGGCAAGCTAATTAACCAAACAATCCGCTTTTTCACCCAGTCGTAATACAACTCTTGGAGAGGCTACGCTCAGTACAAGGGGAGCAATTGCAGATGTAAAAGGATGCCGTTAAAAAGCTGAGAGCCTTGTCTGATAATGCTTTCAGCTTATATTATCACTCGCTCTGCATAGCTCCCGCTTAATATGCTGTGTTCTTGTCGAAAGGCAAGCTGTCAACATCCTCAAAGTTACGCAGGTCTTGCTCCATCTGCTGCCGACGTTGGACGTATGTTCTGCTATCTTCAATCCTTCCTCTCATCAACCATGCACCAAAGTTGATGCCTTGTTCTACATAATCGGCAGACACTTTATTGTAATTATCAACCTCCATTTTCTTGCGCCACTCAAGCTGTTCTAGCGCACTTTCACTGATGCCAATTTTCTGAGCATATTCTACATATTCAGGTCTGAGAGAACCATCTGGGTTAAACTCCTTTTTTTCTTGTTCAGTGAAGAAATCGTAGGCTGTGTAGATTGGCCACGATTCTGGATCAGTCTCGTCCAGGTGTTTCCACTCGTCATACTCTTCTTTTGCTCTACGAGCATAACTATCAATTGCTCCTGGATCTTCACCTTTGGATAACATTTCTTGCCGAGCTTCACTTTTCAAACTTCCATCTGGGTTGAATTCTTCATTATTCATATTTATCCAACGCTTAATCCTTGACATAAAAACCTCTCAAAAATTTAATTAATATTCATCAAATTTCAAATCTTATGACTTTGGAATTAAAGCATTTTGACCCTCGTTTAAATCAGTGGATCTATATAGACGATAGCAGAACCGACTCTCAATCAATTTTAACTGAAAAGCTCAGTAATACTTTACTAGAATTTTACTTTCCTGACAAAGAATTCTCATTTGGACATTCAGATGAATACAGCACTGCTGAAGAATTAAAGAATCATCCAGATGGACAAATTTTATTACTGTCTTCTAAGACTCGCTTACTTTATGGAGATAAAGAATGTTTAGAAACGATTCAAAAAATTTGTCCAGATAGTAAAGACCGGGGTGCTTATGGTTCTATCTTCCTTGGGGCTTGTAAAAATGCGATTCACAAAAAGCTAAACATTTTAGTAGTAGATGATTCTACTGATAACAGGGGTGAAAATGGAGGGATATTATCGAATGATTTGGCATATAAATTAGTTGGCGATTGTTATGGGCAGATTTCAACACAACTTTATGACAAGCTAACCTTAAGGGAATCCCAAACAGATAAAAGCTATCGTGTAATTCAACATCGATTTGGTTGGGTAGATGGAGTTGGAGAAGATACGACTGAATATCGCTTTGGCAAAGGAACACTGCGACCATACAGACTAGATAGAATAAAATATGCAAATTCTAAAAATGAACCAAAAATCGATATAATTCTTCCCGTAAGCAGTTTTAAGGGAACAGACAAGGATAGACCCAAAGGTCCTACTAAACCTCAAATTCAACCAGGATTATATCAGCAAAATATTTGGTTAGCTGAAAAAGCACAATCTCAACAAGGTCAGATGTCTATCTCCCAACTGCTGGCATCTTTCCCCCAAGGAATTAAAGATTTTGCTGAAGAACTAGAGGTACAAGCTCAAAGATTAGCCTCTATTGAAGATGACCCAAGAATTGTTGCTGCTTACTATTGTGAAAGATATGAAAAACGTAAAGAATCATTGAACCAAAATAAATTAAAAACATCAGACATTATCAATCAAGAAACAGATATTAAAAACTTAGGGACAAATGATGACTTAGATGTAGATCAGGAGTTGGGTGATGAGAGTGCTAAAGATGACTTGTTCATGTACAAACTCATTAAAGCCGATTTACTAGGGCATCAGCAGTTATTAGAGACTGAGAAGGTCAAACAGGAATTAAGTCGGTTTGTACAAAGTGAGTGGCGAGATATTGCTGTTGGGAAAACGCTTACTTTTGACAGAGGGATGATTATTCCTTCCAAGGAACTCAAAAATGGTGAAATTTGTGTCTCTTGGCTTGATGAGCAAGAAAAAATTCTTAACTTCCGTTCTCCTTTTCTCAACTCTAATGGTTTGTGTGTTTCTAATAATAAATATGTTAAGGATCAGTTAGGGCCAGATGGTGAACCCTTAGAAGGCATAATTGTAGTTAATGACGAAGACCACAAGCGCATACAGCAAAGAATTATAGAGTTAGAAGCGCTAGGGGTCGATGTTGATTTTATCGACCCAGCAGAAACCGAATCGGAACGCCAAGCACGAGACTACGATGGTGATTGCATTGGTGTGGCAAGAGCTAGCTTATACCCTAATTTAACAGCAGAGGCAGAGCGAAGAAACCTTCCTCAAAACGCCTATTCGCCCACGGTTAAGCTCAAAAAACAATCATTTTATGATCCTAGCGATGGAACCCAGCCCCCATTTGAAGAAATTGCTATCCACATGAGCGATAGCATCAGCGTGGGTATAATCAACAATCAAGTGACAGCACTGGAGGCATTAGAATCGGAAATTGAAGTACTTAAAACTTATGGGACTATCGAACAACAATCAACTTATTTAGACCAAGTTTCTAGTCATTATAAAGCCCTATTTGAGCAAGAACACCAGAAAGAGCCAAAGTTAATCCGAGAAGAATATAAATCTTATATGCAAGGGTTTGTTGAACTTGCTTTGGGTCAAAGAACTCCAGAGATTATTCAGCAGGCAATGGATGTTAACCGCCTGATGTACCGAGAAATGATTGGTGAGGGATGTTATCAAAACCAAATAGCGGTTGATTTATTCAAAAGTGCAAAAAAACCTGAGATGGATTTAATCAGGGAGAACAGCCGCTACTTATATCGTGATGTTAATTATATTAAAGATAAGAAATCTTCGTCAGTTTATTTAAGCACAGGGATAACACCAAAGGGCTACTCACCAGTAGAATTATTAATTAGCCAAACCAATAAATATTTCCAAGAATCACAGTTAGAATCGCGTCCCATCGTCCAGTTTAAAGACTTGTTCAAAGGAGTAGAATTTACACCACAGCAAAAATTTGCAGCGATCGCCGCGAAGTACGAGTTCGATCAGAAATTCAACGCTGCGGTTCGGATGTCCCAACGGCGTGAAACTGAGAAAGGGCCATCTGCAATTATCCAAACTCCACAGGGGGCGAAACTAGAAATCACCAATCTCACCCGTTACGGACACCCCTTAATCTGGAAAGCCCAGACGTTGAACATTCGCCTAGACGAAATACCAGAGAAATGGCGAACTAAAGAACGCCCCCACAAATTACTAGCAGTTGCACAGATAGATGGCGAGGTTGGGAAAGATGGAAAACCCGCTTACCGCAACCTGGGGACAGTTAGCCAACAATCTGTGACTGACCACAACCTCAAGGTGGGGATGGCCATGCAGGGAGCTAAACTCCTAGAACTAAAACCAGAACTTACTAGAAGCCAAACTAAATTACTTTTCGACAAGGCACAAGAGGCGGCTCTCGCATTTTACGCTTCTATCCCAGAGTCAGAAAAACTTGCTCTATCCGCCGCCGCTTGGAGCATCTGTGCATCCCGCCAAGATGAACTTGAAGTTGCAAGAAAAGAAAACGCAAACCCCCAAGCGATCGCTAAAAAAGTCTCTAATTTTGCTTTCGCTGCTTTCCCCAATGAAATTATCTCCCGCCTGGAGCAACTGCAATTTACCGAACCGAAGTTAGTCACACTTTTGAATGAGGCAAATCAATTTTTGGGTAGAAAGTGGAACCCAGACGAAAAGCACCCGATAGAAATCAGAGCTTCTCACCATCCACCAGGACATGAACGCCACGTTTCCAGACTAATGTTTGTCCAGGATGCTGACGGCGAATATAAGGAATTCGCCATGCTCGAAACCAGGGCTGGAATGTTACCAATTGGCACAAAGGCGCAAGCTAATTTCATTGGGATAGAACCTGCTACTGCCAAAGCAACTATTGGACTGCCAGGAAACGAGCCGATTGAAATTACTATCCGTGAACTCAAGAACTTCTCTTATGCAGGACTTGTTTTTAACGCCGAACCGGTCAACTTAGAATTTGGCACTGTGCCGATTCCTGATAAAACAGTAAAAATCAAAATTGATGGCAAAACTCTGGGGGAGTTAGACAGTGATTCTGCCCAACAGTTAAAAGAAATTAATTATCTCAAAAATGGTAATCACCTAAAATTAAAGCTCACGTCAATCTCTGAGACAGGAGATCAAGCTTTTGTCCTGGGTGAGTCTCCCAATGGAAATCTCCTCAAAATTAATAAAATTAACTTCTATGATTTTTCTGGTCAGACATTCAATGATCAAGATTACCGAAAACTGACTATCGAAACCTCAGCTTCTAAAACTAGGGATGCTGTATTTTTGAATGGTAAACCCTTGGGAGTGTTGCACTTTAAAAAAGACAAAGACGCGCTCAGACAACTTGGATTGCTCAAAACCGGAAAACTTACACTTGCGCCTGCAATCGTTGAAAGTAATTTTTCTGTTATTTGCGCTCAAATTGATCCTAATACCGTTGAATATCCCCAGATATGGACGAAGGAATTTCAGGGTTTTGGGACTCAATCGGTTAATTCTGAACAACAAGAGATGATTGAGAGTAGTGCGAACATTCTACATCAGATTAAAGAGCGTCCTACTTTCTTATTTTCGACAGAATCAAACAAAAAACTTGGAGTCATGGGCTTGGCTGTTGACAACTATAAAGCTGAGACTGTGACTAAATGGTTAACTGCTCAAAAAGTTGAATGGAAACAAGTACCAATAGAAGATGTTATCAGGGAAACTAAAAAAGGTCTAGCGGTGTTTAACTTGGTTGATAGCTCCATCCCTGCCAAAACTTTGGAGAACATGACCAAGAAATTTGGGTCAATTATTGAAACGGATAGTGACTATCAACAAAGAGTTAATTCCCTCGCCACACGACCGCAATTCTTGAAACCTCCATCTCAATCAGCACAATCCCCGCCTCAACAAAGCGCTCAATTCCACCCAAACCAAGATATTCAAAATGTCGCCCCAATAGCCATCAAAAGCAAACCGATTCCGATGAACTACCCTTTAATGATGCATGGTGAGCCGAACCCACTACCTGTAAACACTTGTATTGATGCGATGAGAGGATATGGTCGAACTCATACCACCAGAGCTAAAGAGCCATACAAACAGTATGGGTTTAAGGAAGGGGATATTGCTCTGGCGACAGGCATTGATAAGCAAGTCGCCTTTCGAGTCGGTAAGCAGTATCAAATCACACCTGATATGATTGCTGACCCCGTTTATCAACAGCAGTGGGCTGATATGGAAAAGCACTCACCCAAGGCATTACCAGAACTGTTCACAGGCAAAGGGCAGGTCTGGGGACTACATTTTGAACCCTTGGGAGATTATGTGGAGGGTTTTATAGTCCCGTTTCCTGAACCACAAAACAGAGCCGTACCCAATCAAGAAGTCCAACCTCAATCAGTCACTATTGATGACTTGAGAAGTTGGTACAATGCCGCAGATAAGTTAGGGAAGCCGGAAAATTACAAAAAACGCATTGTAGAAGTGGCAAATGGGTTTAAAGCTGGTGAGCAATTATCAGCCGAAGCATTGACAGTAATGAATAAAGATACATTTGAGCTTGAAGTCATCAGTCGGTTGACTCAAATTGCTCAAAGGATTGGCATGGTCTGGGGTCAACCTGCCCAAGATGGTTTTACTGTCGTCAGGGGCAAAGTCTACGATTTGGCTTACAAAAGTGAAAGTAGGGATTTAGCGATCGCTGACAAAGATGGTGAAGTGGTTTTGAGCCTACAATCGGGTAAAGTGCAAGTTAATAAAGTTACCCCCCAACTTTTAGAAACTTTTGAGAATGCTAACAATCAAGCTATGGCAGCTTTAGCTACTACTAAAAAGAAACAGATGGAAATGCAGGCATAAATATTGGCTATAAGCCTGTCAGCCAAAGGAAAAGCTTTAACAAAGTTTGGGGGTTTAAGTCCTAACCTTTTAAGGGCAGCACGAATTAAAGCCTAGAAACCCAAGAGCGAGAAAGGCTCTTAAGAGAAAGGTTTGAGAAGCAGAAATTAGAGCAAGAACTCCTAGAAGCAGAGCTGGCAGAACGGAAAAGGATACAGCGAGAGGCGGCTCAAGAGGAAGAACGCCTCTGGTATGAGCAGCATGGGAAGGATTATGCAGATTATGAATATGACGAGGATGATGAGGAGTACGAAGATGAAGGCGAGGAGGAATAAACTCAATTCTCCATTAAATTGTTAAAGTAGGGAATGTTCAAGCAGAAATAGAAAAGCTGTTCTTCACCACCATCAAGACGATACCGCCATAAATGCTGGGCAAATTTTGGTTGAATCGGGGATTTTAAAAGTCATTATCCGTAAAGGGAACTATGGATGGTAAAAACCTTTGAAAAGATGGGTAAAATTGTAATCTTGCTTCATAGTCATCTGTTTGTGACACTGACAGTTCAATTATTTGCTGATTTTTTTCATCAAAGAGCAACTGGATTTGATAATTAGTCCAGAATTGGTCGCCTAGTTCATCTTCTAAATCAAAAAGTTTTTCTTCATCACCCCATATATTTGACCAAAGTCCGATCCTATTAGCGCGAAAATGATTTTGACCATTTGCATCTCCAATGACAAAATATGCTTCGACATTTAAATCAAATCCCAAGTCATCGACCTCTACCTCTGCTATTTGACAGTTAACCACTATCAAGGTATCGGGGTTAACGTTTACTACCTGCTCTTGGCGCTTTAATAATTCTTGTAATACAAAATCAGGTAATAGCTGAGAACTTCCTTCAAGGGCTTGTTTTTGAGTTTCTGGGGAGTAACGAGTTTTTAACTCTTGCGTGATTAAAGTTAAAATATCTTCACTAGCTAAATTGACAACTATCTTTTTATCTGCGGTATTAAGAAAACTTCCAACATTCAGATTAATGTGTTTTTTAATTGGCATAGTTCTGTAAAATTATTTTAAGTTGAGCAGAGCATTCACAAATCAAGCGATTTTTTTTTCAGAAAAAACTACTATCTGATTAATTCTGACAACATCTGCTCAAGAATATCTTCCATAATTTCTTCGTCTAGGGAGTGCAGAGTTGGTGGGCCACCAATAAATTCTTTGATAGTGATATTCTGTTCTCTAAAGTCTTTGACAAAATCCCGAATCTGAGAAACAACCTTAATTTGATTTTCTATCGTTTCTAGCATAATAGCCATAGAGTCAATGCCTTTTTTAGCAGCTTTGCGAGAATCAGAAACCATTGTTCCTTCTGGAGTATTTTTTGCTAAACGCAGTTCCAGTTTCAAGTTTTCATATTGAGTCAGGAGAATTTGATTTTGCTGTTCTATAGTTCGACATTTACGAGTTAAATCATCTTCACTATTAAGATCAATAATTTCTCCCACTTGGTGAAGTCGCTCAATTTCGAGAAGTCTTGCCAAATCACCTTCTTGGTAGGCTTGATTGATTGATTTCATGATTTCTGTATTATATGTCTGTGTCTCGCTGTCTTTTACCTTGTCCGGGTGGAAGATTTCAGCTAACCTCAGAAATGTTTCACGAATTTTTCTCTTAGACTCTGTTCTACCTACAGACTGAGATTCTACAGATTCTTGTGTTTGCCAATGTTGATAGCGACCTTCAGCAGATTCTCTGAAAAAATCTGATTCGGGTTCGGGGTTGTCAAACAATTCCTCTAGCTCTGTTGAAAATTGTTTGCCATTGGTTTTTTGACTAATGATTCCTGTCAACTGGAGTTGAAGGTAAACTGCTTCTATATTTTTGAAGGTTTGTTTACCAAACTTTCTAGTAGTAAAGATTTCCTCAAAAAGAGTATGAATATCCTGGTCTAACTCAGCCATTTTTTGGAAGCTGGGACTAGCTTTATGAAAGATTTCTGTGGCGAAAATTCGCGTCTGTTCAACAAAGTTATTCAGTTCTGTCCGTTTTCTCTTAATCTGCTTGAGTAGTGATTGGTGTGATTTTTCTAGAAACTGTAAGCGGATATGTAATTGAGAGAGAGCCAGTGGAGTTGTAACAGTCGAGTGGGATAAAGGTGGGGTTTTTCTAGGCATAGAAGATTTATGCTTTTTTTATGTAAAAAACTTTAACGACAATTGACACCTCAGTGATGATACATGAATGCCTACTGAGACTAATTTTCTTGAGACAGCTGTGCCTGTAATTGCTGTACTTGTTCTACGGTTAACCCTGTTACTCGCACAATCACTTCAGCTGCTATACCCTAGCGCAATAAGTTTACCGCAACTTTTTCCAAAGCTTCCTGTTGCCAACTGGTTACAATCTCCATAATTTCCTCCTGTTCATCTAATCCCATTGTACTGATTGCCGCTTGAAACACCTGTTTCTCAGTATTGTCGAGCCTCAAATACGTATCAACAAACCCTGAAATCAATTGCATCCGTGCTGGGTCTAACTTTAACGTCGCCAGCAGCCGCAAACATTCTGCTTTCACCTGCGGACGTTCCTCACGGCGAATATTCATCTTCGACATTAATGCTGCTGCCACCGGATTTGACTGTGTTAAAAAATCTCGCATTCCTTAAACGATTCAACTGAATTGCTGCAAACTGAAATTCCAGCACCTTGAAGTCGCCAAATATGACCCGATAATTTTGAGGTTCGGCGCGTTTGGGTTCGTCAAACGAAAAAACTACAACTGGATATCCATTCCATAGAGCATGGTAGTATTTGGGGGTGTAAATCGAGGCATTTAAAATGGCAATAGAAGTGTTTCCATCATAATTTTATTCCGACTATGGACAGAAATCGTATTTCTTTGAGAATACCGTCTCTGAGATGGAAAAAACTTAGTATTTGGTTACATTTCGTCTGACAATGTAAAATCCCAGACATCATCCTCCCACCAAGCTTGAGAAATAATATTCTGAACATCGCAATCATTATCTTGATCTGAAGAAGGTTGATAAAGTCTTAAATTAAGTGCTTCGGCAAACCTAACATCGCATTCATAAAATATCTTTTTGATGATAGAATTGACTCCATTGGGATAGATATAAAAACAAACTAATTCTTCTCTTTCTGAAATTGCCACTAGTTGACGTGCTACGACTTTACCTTCTGAGTTTCGAGCGTAGAGAACCTGTTTATTAATATCTAGAAGAACCGCAACTGCTGAATAAGAACATAACCCTCCAAGTGCGAGACAACTCCCCACATAAGTACCCAGCTTTAATACCTCCAGTGGTTCGTTCTCTAACTTAATCTCAATCAAGCCAAACCCATCAACTTGGGATGTGTATTCAATTCCCTGCGTCCACATTTTGATATTGATACAACTATGCTTTTTTAACCAAGTTTGTGTCAGAGGATGATTAAGTAAATAATCTAAATTACCTCCCCAATAAGCCTTCAAAAACTTTCTAAAAGAACGAAAATTATCATCAATGATACCCAACATTGAAAGAGCATGTCTAATATTTTCCCGTTCGGGATTGACATCAAAATCGCGTTTCAATGTATTCAGGATTAAATGTTCAAAAATATCCAAGCGGGTAAGTTGAATTTGCTTACATATCTTCTGGAAACCACGATTGATTTGCTGTTCACTTAAAGATATTTTTCCTTGGACATAATCGCGGATTTTGCGTGGAATTGGGTTACTAAATTGGGAACCACATTGGCTATCAATAAATTCACAAGCATCCTTTATAGGGAGTAGAGTAATATTCTCAGTCATGATGGAATGTTGGCTGAATGCTTTGACCACTTTTTCACTTGTGGGAGTATTAAGAGTTCCCAATAACTTGGCAACCTTAAAGATTTTGTGAGGGAAGTCAATAAAGCATTGGATAATAAAATTATTCAATTGTTTGCTAATTGGTGCAATTCCCTCTGCAATTAACTTACTATTATTATCTAAATAACAAGCTTCTTCAAGACGTAAAAAACTAGCATCGGGTGCATTGAGAAATATAGATATATCTGCGGTTTGTAAATAAGTAATAAAAACCGCGATCGCTTTTACTGCATGACTCTTTTGACTAAAAGGAGACTGAGCTAAACGTTCCACTATTAAGTATGCATAAGGAATCAAATCGAGTTCGTAAGTTTCGATCCAAAACCAATAATAAAATTTTAAATCATCAATTGCTTTTTGCTGATATTTTTCTGTAATTCTACTTAGGAGATTTTCAATGTTATCAACTTGCCCTTTCAGAAAGTTCCACTTGTATTTTTGAATTTCAGCCTCCCGATTTGTTGCGGGATATAAAGAGATAGCCCAACGATAAAAATTGAGATATTCATAGGCAATCTCTTTTGGATATTTCGTCCAATCAATGCGTAAAATAATGTTACCGAACCCTGAAAGTTGTCCACATTTTTCCCAAATATCTAGGGGTAGGGAAAACCTATACTCACCAACATTTCCCAGATGAGCAATCAATTTTTCCACAGCTTCTTCTGGAAATAGGCAATCTCCATCTAATCTATCTAAATAGTCAAACCGATGATATTCTGATGGATACTTAGAAGCTAATTGAAATCCACCCAGCATATAATCTACAGAAATCCCTTGACTGAATGCAATAAATAAACAATAAAGTCGGTATTCATAGTCGATATCATCTGTTATTTGGTTGAATCGCTCAATATCATCTAGAGAGAGTGGATCAGTAGAATAAATCTGATTTTCAATCAAAATTGAAGTGAACGTAAGACGACGTGACTCAGGTTGTTGGGTAATAATGTGACACCATTTCAATGTCTTATTACCATTGTTGAGACTTAGCAAACGACCGAACGCGAGTAAAAGATTAAAATTGCTGTCTAGTCCAAGCCCCCAATAGATCGATAAATATTCATTTACATTTTGCCAATTCAAACCCTGTAATGAAAACCATAAATATCGATGAAAATTTATAGGTAGGGAAGGATAATCTACAGCAGCATGTAGATCATGGTGGAATGCATAATATGGATCGATAATTAATTTTTCCTTGGGTATCGATGACAAAGAGCGAATATCGTACCCCACTCTTTGAAGTTTTTTCAAAGCCTTTACCCAATGTTGGCTTAATCTTAAAAGTAGTTGGTTTTGAGATTTGCGCTCGCACAAATATAATCTCAAATCAACTTGAGTAAATATCTTATGTTTTGGTGGTTTATACTTAGTTCCTTTATATGCTCTAGGATTTGCTGCTGTTGCTTTAATTATCTGCTTTGGACTATTTATTGGTAAAATTGGCAACGTTGCCTCTGGTTCTAACGGTTCGGATACCGTTTCCAGCAAAATTACTAAAACATGAAAAAGAGTTTCCGCATCCAGTTCGTCAACACAACTAATAAAATTCCATGAAGCAATTAATTGCTCTTTATTGGGAACGAGCGATGTTGTCAATAATGAGAGAGGAGATTCGACAATTTCATATAGACCCTGTGTTGAATCTATACCCATTCTGGTTGGATTATCAGTTTTTGGCTCTAGTTGATGTCGAACTCGACTCACCCAACCCATCAGACCATTGGGTTTTCTAATTAAACTGAGCAAACAGTCCATAAACAGTGCTTAATTCATAAGCTAATTTTATCAAAAAAGGCAGAGGGCAGTTCTTGCTGCAAGCAGTAAGCTGTCGCATCTTTAATTTTCCAGAGTATTCTCGTTGCAATAAGGGTTCTAGACCATAAAAAGTGCAAGTTATAAGCACGACAGCTTATTCCCAACTGAGCCTCCAGCAAGAACCTCTTGCCCAAAGGAATAATTGTATTGCCCATCTCTTCTTTTGAGCGATGGCGCTTTTTTCTCTTCAGTGCTAACTGCTGAAGCCGCTCAATTTCAGTTAATACATCTTCCGGCTTGGTTTCCATTTCTAAATCAGCAAGCTCACTGTCTTCATCATTGTCAATCCCCATTTTGTCTTGAATCGCATCAAGCATTTGTAATACTCGTGTGACTTCATGCTCTGTCAGTAGCGCGCGCAATTTGTAAATTTAAGTTTGTTCGATATTCACTTTCTTCACTGAGGCGGTTTTGACTAATTAACACAAATGTCATTAACTCTTGCTTATTGCGAAATTTTTAGGCTATCGCTTTGGGGCTTAAAAAATAATTAAACGCGAAAGGAAAGATTTTTTCGTTGGTTCTCAACCTTCGTTGTGATCAAGAGTCATTTAGATGTGTTCACCCTACCAATACATTCCCGTTACAAATCAAAATCAAGGCTGAATGTTTCACCATCAGAATCTTCTTCCTCCTCTGTAAATGAAGTTGCAGTCCTTGAAGGGAGTTTGTTATCTTCAGTATTAATTGGCGTGAAAGCTACTTGTTGTGTGGGAAATGCACCCTTCCTGAAAGCAAAATAGCAATCAATGATAAAGTAGAGCGTCTCTAGGTAACTCTTGCCTAGTTGCTGTGATTCGGCAAATATCCGCTCTCGGTAGCTATCTTTGATCCGAACTTTTTCTGGGGTTAAGTCAAG
>NZ_NOLI01000052.1:0-46898 GCF_002245975.1 Nostoc sp. 'Peltigera membranacea cyanobiont' 213
GTACACACAAGTCTTTGAGAGTGGCCTCACAAGCTTTTGATCCCCCCAACCCCCCGATAAATTGGGGGGCAAAAATCCCCCTAAATCCCCCAATTTATCGGGGGATTTAGGGGGATCGAGATATTTGCAACTTCACATTAAATTGGTATAAGAAGTCTAATGTCTGCAAAGAATTGGTAAATTCGGATGAGCGATCGCACAAACAGATAACTCACAAAGGTTAGCTTTTTTCTGGTGGATCTACTTATAATAATTCCAGCATTTACCAATTACCCTCCATCAATTATGGCAATACTTCAACTGATTGAACCTGAAGTTAAAGATTTGGGTGGGTTTGTTGCCCGTCGCAGTTTGCCATATCTTAATCGTCAAATGGTTGGGCCGTTTATTTTCTTCGATCATCTTGGCCCATCGGTTTTACCACCCAACAAAGGCATCGATGTTCGACCACATCCTCATATCAATCTCGCCACCGTAACTTACTTATTTGATGGTGCTTTGATGCACCGCGATAGTTTAGGCACTGTGCAGGAAATTCAACTGGGTGCTGTAAACTGGATGACGGCAGGAAAAGGGATTGTACATTCAGAGCGATCGCCCGATCTCGATCGTCAAAATGAATCTACCATTCATGGCATTCAAACCTGGGTCGCTTTGCCTGTAGAATACGAAGAAACCGATCCAAGCTTCACTCACTATCCTGCCCAAACCCTTCCCACGTGGGAAGAAAATGGCGTTATCATCAAACTGATCGCAGGACAAGCATTTGGCTACACCTCACCTGTCAAAGTTTTCTCACCTATTCTCTATTTAGATGTAGTGCTGTCTGCCAATGCTCACTTTACTATCCCCACAGGTTATTCAGAGAGGGCAGTATACAGCGTCACAGAAGGTTTGAGTATTAATGAGCAACCACTAGAGCCATATCGCCTCGCCATCCTAGATCCAATAGATGAAGTCAGGGTTTCTGCTAGTGCTGCTGCTCGGTGTATTGTTATTGGTGGTGAACCATTGGGTACACGCTACAAATGGTGGAATTTTGTTTCTAGCCGACCAGAGCGGATTGAGCAAGCAAAAGCCGATTGGCGGGATTATCGCTTTGCTAGCGTGGCAGATGAAACAGAGTTTATTCCACTGCCAGAAGTGGTAGTAGAGGCTAATCCCTTATAATATCAGTCATGGTGTTGGGGGTGGAAGTAGGCGATCGCAATCCTAATTAAAAAAGTTGAATACATTAGCGAATTTGATGGTAAATAACTTCTCCTGGACTAAACAGTGGTATCCAATAACTCCCCTCAGCTATCTGGAACCCTCTCATCCAACCCCCATTACTTTGCTTGGAAAAAAGCTGGTAATTTGGAGAGACAAACATCAAAATTGGGTAGTGATGGATGATACTTGTCCCCATAAATTGGCGCAGTTATCTTTAGGAAGTATCAATGAAAATGGAAACCTAATGTGTCGTCATCATGGTTGGTGTTTTGATGGGGCAGGAAAATGTACAAATATTCCCATGCTGAGTGATGAAAAGGCTTTAAAAGCTGCCTGTAATAGCGAGCGATCGCAAGTAACAACATACCCGACTCAAGTACTACAAGAATTACTATGGATCTGGGCAGATAATAGTCCTACTGCTTTTGAAGATAGCACTTCCAAGCAACCTGCCCTGATGCCAGAATCTCAACTTGATAGCTCGTTGACCGATTGGTTTATGTCAGAAGTTCCTGTTGGTTACACTGTTTCTGTTGAAAGTAGTTTTGACCCTTCTCATGCCCAATTTTTGCATGAAGGAATTGCTGGATTTTCACCGGAACAAGCTATCCCTATAGAACATTTTGAAGTATTGGGAGAAATATCTGCTGAAGATGGTTTTACTTTAAAGCATTCTGGTTACAATATTTTTAACAAAGATATGGATGCGACTCGGAAGTTCAGTCCACCTTGTTCTAATACAACAATCTACAAATATTCTAACGGTAAATCTGCTTTATTTCAGTTATATTTTGTGCCCACAAAATCAGGTTCATGTAAGCAAATTGGTAAGTTCATTGCTGATAGCCTTCCACAAAAACGCAATTTCTGGTTTGAGCTTCTGCCAAAATATTTACAAACTGGGTTAAAACATTCATCTAGTTATAAGTTGAGTAACCAAGATTTATCAATGATGCACTCCCAAGCTGTTAACGAATCTGCGATCGATAAAACTTGGCAAAAGTCATATTTTATGCCTTCAATAGCTGACGTTGGCATCGTTACTTTTCGCAAATGGTTAGATGAGTTTGGCGGTGGTAAACCTGAATGGCAGGGAGTAGCAGAATCACCTTTTCAAGAATTAAGTGATGAAGAATTATACGATATCTGGCACAGACATACAAAGCATTGCCCTAGTTGTCGGCAATCTTTAGTTTTGATAAATAAAGTCAAAAACTTTTGTCAAAATTTTACGCTCGGATTGACAATTATAGCGTTGTTGCTAATCGGAATTAATCTACCTACAAACATAGTTATCATACCAGTTTTACTGGGTATATTAAGTTTAATTTGTGACTATAAATTAGACTCAATTCGAGAACGCTTTCTCAGCAGCATTCCCAAAAAAGGTGTTTTTTCAGTACATAGTATATTTAACTAATATAGGAATCCGATTTGAATCAATACGGTTCGGATAAGATCCCCCCGCCTGCGGCGACCCCCTTTTTAAGGGGGTAAAGATTAGCCTCGCTTGCGGGGTGGGGTTCTTCAGAGTTAGAGAGAAACGAACCTATAAAGGCTTACTTTCACTTTCTGTACTCCCCTTGCGCTTTGTTTAAGGCTTTGGTTTATAAGTCGAAGCAACGTGCAATTCTTTCAACTGTTTTGCATCTACACTCGAAGGTGCATCTGTTAACAAACAACGCGCTTGTTGTGTCTTCGGAAAAGCAATGACATCTCGAATGGATTCTTCTCCAGCTAGCAACATTACCAAACGATCTAAACCGTAGGCGATGCCACCATGCGGCGGTGTACCATATTCAAATGCTTCTAAGAGAAAGCCAAATTTACTTTGTGCTTCTTCAGGAGATAAACCAATCGCTTCAAACACCTGCTGTTGAATTTCTCGCTGATAAATCCGCAGACTTCCGCCGCCAACTTCTACACCGTTGAGTATCAAGTCGTAAGCTTGGGCGCGTGCTGTCTTTAAGTCGCTCAAATCATCAGGATGGGGTGCTGTAAATGGGTGGTGGAGTGCTTCTAAACGTTTTTCGTCAGCATTCCACTCGAACATGGGGAAATCTGTAATCCACAGCAAGTTGATTTTTTCTGGATCGATTAAATCAAACTCTTTAGCGATCGCTTGCCGTAATCTATCTAATGTTTTATTAACTGTAGCAGCTTCCCCTGCCCCAAACAACAACAAATGTCCAGCTTTTGCACCTGTACGCCGCAAAATTTCTTGTTTTTGTTCAATGCTGAGGTTGTCTTTAATCGCCCCAATAGTATCAATTTCGCCATCATCCCTAACACGGATATAAGCTAAACCTCTAGCACCGGCTTCGCTGGCTTCTTTAAATAAGTCGCCACCTGGTTTAATGCGGACGTTAGAAATTACATCGTTACCATTAGGAATCGGTAGAATTTTGACGATACCACCATTAGTAACAGTGTCCCGAAAAACTTTGAAACTAGAATCTTTGACAATATCTGAGACATCAACTAATTCTAAATCATAGCGGGTATCTGGTTTATCACTCCCGTAGCGTTCCATCCCCTCAGCGTAAGTGAGGCGGGGGAAAGGGCGCTGTAACTCAATTCCTTTAACGGTTTTGAAGATATGGCAAACTAAGTTTTCATTCAGTTCGATAATTTCTTCTTGGGACATGAAGCTCATTTCCATGTCCAACTGAGTAAATTCTGGTTGTCTGTCGGCGCGTAAATCTTCATCCCGAAAGCAACGAGCAATCTGATAATATCTATCTAAACCGGATACCATCAGCAATTGTTTAAATAGCTGGGGTGATTGCGGCAAAGCATACCACTCACCAGGATTGACGCGACTGGGGAGAACATAATCCCGCGCCCCTTCTGGGGTAGAACGGGTAAGTATTGGGGTTTCGACTTCAATAAAACCTTCCAAATCTTCCAGATAACGCCGCATGGCTTTAACAATTTGATGACGCAGTTGCAAATTTTGCGCCATGCGATCGCGTCGCAAATCCAAATAACGATATTTCAGCCGCAAATCTTCGCGCACTGTCTCAGTATCAGCTACGGAAACTTGGAAAGGTAACTGTTTGCGGACAGCATTAAGGAGTTGAATTTTATCGGCGTAGATTTCTACCTCGCCTGTGGGGATGCGGGGATTGAGGGATTCTTCGGGACGGTGCGTTACCCTACCTGTGATTTCGACAACATATTCATTTCGCAGGGCGTTCGCCTGTTCGTAAGAATCTGGGGTGCGTTGCGGATCGCTGACGATTTGGACAATTCCAGAGCGATCGCGTAAATCTAAAAATATCACACCACCGTGATCGCGGCGACGGTCTACCCATCCGTAAAAGGTAACAGTTTCTCCAATATGTTCTTTTCGGAGTTCGCCGCAATAATGAGTTCGCATAAGTCTTAGTTATTGTTTCCGGGCTAGATTGGGAAGAAAATGTCAAAGCCTTCCCATTATCTAGCATCAATAGTAATTGTAGTAGTTCTGGTTAAAGAAAAAATTGAATAATCTCACACTATATATAGAGGAGTCTATGAGACAGGAAGGGTAAGTTTTACCTATTTTTACAAGAGTTCCCGGAATTCATCACGGGCGATCTCACAGTCACGGAGTATCTGCGCTAACAAACCAGAACCAATTGTTTCACCAGAATGCGCTGGAACAACGCTTCGACGACCATCACTGTGTATCAAAAAATGGTGACTCCCTCGGATTCTTGCTACCTCAAAACCTGCTTTTTTTAACGCTGTTATTACTTCTCGCCCAGTCAAACTCGGTAGTTTACTCATAATTGAACAGAAACCCTTTGCACACCGATAAACTCTAATGCTTCGGTGTTTTCTTGTTCAACCTCTAAACAAAGTTCAATAGCTTCTTTAATCCGCTCTATCAGTTCGTCTAGAGATTTGGCTTGAGTGTGACATCCAGCTAGACTAGGCACGGAGGCAACAAAATAACCCTCAGAGTCGCGTTCTATAATGACATTAAATTCTCTGGTCATCTGGAGGTTCTTGTTTGGTGGGGTAATTTAATTTTAAAGTAGTTGAGTAGCTGCGATCGCTAAAAGAAAAATTTATGCTAATCAAGTCACTTTAGCTGATATGGGCAGGAAGTAACACAAAAGTGAAAATCTTAGTGAGTAATATTGTAAGGTAGACCGCTCCCGTAAGTTCTGAAGTTGCTCCCATAAGTTGTGAAGCTGCTCCCATAAGTTGTGAAGTCGCTCCCATAAGTTCTGAAGCTGCTCCCATAAGTTCTGAAGTTGCTTCCGTTATGAGATAGACCGCTATAGTTGCAATAACGTTGCACATACTGCAAGTTCCTGGAATGCAATATGAAAGTTTTTAGGACTTACGCATTGACAGGAAATACCAAATATGTATCACAGAAAAAACCAGATTTGTCGTAGGGGTTTAGCATTGCTAAACCCCTACATGTGCAGGTATCAAAGAATGATTAATCAAAGTCTGAAAAGACCTCTAACAGGTAAATGCATACCATGATTAATTTGTACAGTGCGTAAGTCCTAGTTTTAAGTATGTGGACTCCTTATGAGTAATTTTGATGAAAATTTCACCAAATCGGGAATATTACACAGCAAAGTTGTATAAAATCTCAGTAACACCAATTATCTAAAATCCGTCACCAGATTCAAACCCGCAAACCCAGATTTAACCTAACTTTCTTAACTACGAATTACGAATTACGAATTACGAATTAGTGATTATGCCGCCAGACTACTCCAGTCAAAATCTGCAAGGTCGCTCTTTTAAAGGTCAAAACCTGACTGGAGCTAACTTTAGGGGTAAGGATATTAGAGGGGCAAATTTTACGAATGCTATTCTCAAAGATGCTGACTTCACGGGCGCTAAAGCTGGGCTACAACTTCATTGGCTAATTGTGTTGCTCATAGTCGCATTAGTGCTGTTAACACAAGGAGTGATTTATTCAATCAGTTTTGGTTTATCAGCAGCATCTATTTTTGACACTAAATACGCTGGAAACGCATTCATTGGTTTAGTCTGCAATATTGTTGTAGCAGTTTTTTATATTGTCACTTTTCGCAAAAATTTAATAACAGGTTTAGGATTTATAGCCGTCATTCTTGTCTTTGTCTCACCCGTAGTCGTTATTTTAGTTGTTGTCTTTCCCAAAGCCTTTCCTGTAATTAGAACATTACCCAAAGGTTTAGCCATTGTCTTTGGTTTAGCTATGAGCGTTGCGTCTATATTATTTAGTATTTTGATTGGATGGAGGATTCAAAGTAGAGATGCTTGGTTTGATTCAGTTGTTAATACCTTTGCTGCTACAGGTGGCACAAGTTTTTATGGTGCTAACTTGATTAATGCTAATTTTACTGGTGCAATTCTTGAAAACACAGACTTTAGAAAAGCAAAGCTAACACTTACTCGTTTTTATGAAGCCAAAAACCTAGACTTTGCCAGAGTAGACGACACTATACTAGCTAACCGCGCTGTTCTCAACTTGCTTGTTACCTGCAATGGTAGGGGAAAATCTTATGATGGTGCTAACCTAAGAGGTGCAAATCTGAAAGATGCAGACCTGAATAAGGCTAATCTTAAAGGTGCTGATATTATTGCAGCCACTTTTGAGGGAGCTTGTTTAGAATGGGCAAACTTAAGTATTACTCAAGCTATATATACTAATTTTACCAAGACTCAAATGACTGGTGTTTGTATAGAAGCATGGAATATTGACAATACAACCAAGTTACACAACGTAGATTGTCGCTTTATCTATCTTCTAGAATATCCCAGGCTAGGAACCGATGACCGCGAACGCCGTCCCAGTAGTGGCGAATTTCAACCAGGAGAATTTACCAAGCTATTTGAAGAGGTTTTAAATACTGTTGATTTTATTTTCCGCAATGGCATAGACTGGAAAGCTTTTGTTAACGCCTTCCAAACAGTAAAAAATCAAAATGAAGACACAGAGTTAGCCCTACAGAGTATTGAAAATAAAGGTGATGGCGTAGTAGTCGTTAAAGTTGGTGTGCCAGATGATGCTGATAAAGAAAAGATACATAGCGACTTTACGCAAAATTATCAGCTAGCATTGCAAGCTGTAGAAGAAAAATATAAAGCACAATTACAAGCTAAAGATGAGCAAATAGTCGTTTATCGCCAACAAAGTGGAGAGATGACAGAGATTGTAAAATTATTAGCAAGTAAACCAATTAATGTTCAAGTTGACAATAAAGTTGAGAATAAAAATATGACTAACAGCAATGATGCCAGCCGCAAAATTGAAATTGGCAGTGTTGGCAGAGATTTTAATGCCAGTGGACAAGCTTTAAATTTAGGTGATATTAGCGGTACAGTAACAAATACCATCAACGAGTTACCAGCATCTCCCGAACCTGATAAACCGGGAATTAAGGAATTGTTGACGCAATTACAAGCAGCAATTGAGGCTGATACAAATTTATCTAAAGAAGATAAAGCTGAGGCATTAGAACAAGTGAAAGCTTTAGCAGAAGCGGGGAAAAGTCCTCAAGAGGGGGCGATACAAAAGGCGGCGAAAACGGCAATAAAGATTTTAAAAGGGACAATTTCTAGTTTACCCAGTGCTACAAAGTTGGTTGAACAATGCAGCAATCTGTTGCCGTTGATTTCAACTTTTTTGGGTTTAGGGTAGCGTGTCAAGATTTATCGCGTAACCCCTGAGATACCTCACCCTGGTTATGCTACGCAAAACCTGTCCCTCTCCTTACTAAGGAGAGGGATGTCCTTTCTTGACAGGGTGAGGTTTTTCTTTTGTTTTAGGTAATTCGATGACTTGTGTGTACACGGCCGGCGCAGGTAGGTTTAGCTTGTGTAGACACGGTTTTTAACCGCCCTTTTATCTGCGATGCCTGCGGCGGGCTACGCCTACGCTTTAAGAGTAAGGTAAAATTATAAATAAAAATATTAAGAATCTTAAACAAACTAATCAATGTCCAGCATTTATCTTGACAAAAGTAACTCTCGTGTTGTCGTTATCGGTGCCGGCATAGGTGGACTGACTGCCGGAGCATTATTAGCTCATAGAGGTTACAGCGTCTTAATTTTAGATCAAGCTCTCGTACCGGGAGGTTGTGCTTCGACGTTTAAACGCCAGGGATTTACCTTTGAAGTGGGAGCAACTCAAGTGGCGGGGTTAGAACCAGGGGGAATTCACCACCGCATTTTCTCAGAATTAGAAATAGATTTACCACAAGCAACGCCTTGCGATCCTGCTTGTGCAGTATATTTACCTGGAGAAACCACTCCGATTAACGTTTGGCGCGACCAAGAGAAATGGCAAGAGGAACGACAAAAACAGTTTCCTGGTAGCGAACCGTTTTGGCAATTGATGGCAACTTTATTTAATGCGAGTTGGGAATTTCAAGGACGCGATCCGGTGCTACCACCGCGTAATTTATGGGATTTGTGGCAACTAGCGCAAGCGTTGCGTCCCAGTACATTCATTACCGTACCCTTCACTTTGTTTACGGTGGGAGATGCTTTACGGTTATGTGGACTGGGAAATGACCAGCGATTGAGAACTTTTTTAGATTTGCAACTAAAGCTATACTCCCAGGTGGATGCAGAGAACACAGCATTACTTTATGCCGCCACAGCGTTGAGTGTATCCCAACTTCCCCAAGGATTGTTTCACCTCCAGGGAAGTATGCAAGTATTAAGCGATCGCTTGGTACAATCTTTAGAAAGAGATGGCGGCAAATTATTGATGCGCCACACTGTAGAACAAATCAAAGTAGAAAACGGTAAAGCTACTGCTGTTGTAATTAAAAATCAGAAAACAGGCGAAGTCTGGACAGAAGTTGCCAACCATATAGTTAGCAACGTCACCGTGCAAAACTTGGTGCAGTTATTGGGAGAACAAGCGCCATCTGGATATAAAAACCGGGTGGAAAAACTACCCCAAGCATCGGGTGCGTTTGTGGTGTATTTAGGTGTAGATGCTAGCGCGATTCCGGCTGAATGTCCTCCCCACCTGCAATTTCTGTATGATGCTGATGCCCCAATTGGCGAAAATAATTCTCTATTTGTTTCCGTTAGTCATCCTGGAGATGGACGCGCACCGGAGGGGAAAGCGACAATTATTGCTTCTTCATTTGTCGATCCTGCACAGTGGTGGGAAACTGAAGATTATGAAGGACTAAAAGAAAAGTTTACCCAAGAAGCGATCGCTCGTCTTGCCCAATATTTCTATCTCAAACCAGAAACGATTATTTATCAAGAAGCCGCAACACCGCGCACCTTTGCTCATTTCACAGCCCGCGATCGCGGTATAGTTGGCGGTATTGGTCAACGAATTCCCACCTTTGGCCCCTTTGGGTTCGCCAATCGGACACCAATTCAGCATTTGTGGTTGGTTGGTGATTCCACCCATCCCGGCGAAGGTACGGCTGGAGTGAGTTATTCGGCGCTAACGGTAGTCAGGCAAATTGACTCGCAAATGTAGTACTTTGTCAAGTTACTTTTGACGGTTTGTAGTAAGCACTTTAGTGCTGAGAAAATAAGGACTAAAGTCCTTACTACGAACTTGCAGAAATTTTGGGAAATGTATAAGTCATACTTGTAACCGATGGCAAACAGGACACAAAACTGATGAAATAAGGTTAGTGTTGCCAATCTGGAGTAATGACAGATAACGTTTTAATTCTTGGTGGACGAGGGCGGATTGGTAGCAGTGTTGCTCAGGATCTAGCTACCCATACGCAAGCTCAAATTACGATTACTGGACGTTCTGCGGAATTTGGCAAGGCTGTCAGCTTGTCTTCAGGCGGACAAGTGCAGTTTTTGGTATTGGACTTGGCAGAAGTTGACAAATTGCGAGATGCGATCGCAAACTCTAACTTAGTCATCCATTGTGCTGGGCCATTTCACTATCGAGATACTAATGTTCTCGAAACCTGTATTTCTCAAGGCGTTAATTATGTAGATGTCAGCGACCATCGTTCTTATACTAGTAAAGCTCTCAATTATCACGAACAAGCTGCTGCTGCTGGTGTGACAGCAATTATTAATACTGGGATTTTTCCTGGTATTTCTAATAGCATGGTACGTCAAGGTGTTGAACAATTTGATAAAGCAGAAAAGATCCATTTAAGTTATTTGGTTTCTGGTTCTGGTGGTGCTGGCATTACAGTGATGCGGACAACTTTTCTGGGGTTGCAGTATCCTTTTGAAGCTTGGATAGATGGAAAATGGGAAATAATTAAGCCTTATAGTGAAAGAGAAATAGTTGAGTTTCCACCTCCATATCAACGCAGTGGAGTTTACTGGTTTGATATGCCAGAAACCTTTACACTCCCCAAAGCTTTCCCATCAGTAAAAACTGTAATTACTAAGTTTGGCTCTATTCCAGATTTTTACAATCACCTAACTTGGATTGCAGCACACGTTTTTCCTAAATGGTTAATGCAGCGTCGTTACATGATTGAATTTCTATCTCATGTTAGCCATTCAATGACAGATGTCACTAATAACTTTAGTGGAATTGGGGTAGCAGTTCGTTCAGAAGTTACAGGACAAAAAAATGATGAAACTGCCGTTTATTGTTCAACTGTAGTGCATGAAAATACAGCGATCGCTTCCGGTTGTGGCACAGGTAGTATTGCCCAATTATTACTAGAAGGTAAGCTCAATAAACCAGGTGTTTTTCCTGTGGAAGAAGCACTCCCAACAAATTTATTTGAAGAAGTTATCCAAAGCCGAAGAATTAACATTACTCATAGTTGGTTATAAGAGATTTCTAACAAATAAATTACCCAATCTTGTGGGGTGGGCAAGATGAGCAGCTTTGTCTATGGGTAAGCACAATAATTTGACTATTAGACTAGAGCCTAAAAGGTTAAGATGGAATTAACTGAACTATAGGTAAAAATTAATATACCTTGCGGTAGAAGGAAGAACTGTACCTAAACACTTAGGATGCCTGTGAGCCTTAAATTTTGAATGTATTTATACATGACCAAGGCTTATAAGAGAAAACTAGGAGGGTTTTTCCATGCAAAAAATTCTATTAACTTTAAAACAAGCGTTACGTTCAAGCTTTTTAGTTGTTTGCTTGATGGTTTCCATCAGCTTGTCAGGTTCATTTATTTTCGTTCAGCAAGCTAGTTATGCAACTACTCTTGAAGAATTAAAGCTAATCCCCCCAGAGTATAAACCAAATTCTGAAGAAAAAATTAATCGCGCTAACGAATTTGACCCAGGTGTTGCCGTTCAAGAAGAAGAAAGACAAGAAGCTTATGAGCAAGCAATAAAAGATTCAAAAAATCTTAATACTATAGAGAAGACTTACGAAAGGAATTTGAAGGCTGAGAAAGAACAAAATCCTCCAGAAAGTTTTGGTGAGAAAGCAAAAGAAGTTATTGAAAAGGTAACAGGTAAATAGAGAATCCTAACGACCAAGTACTTCCTTAACTAGGGTTGCGTTGGGGAGTAAGATTCAAAGCCTTTCTCTGGTTTGGAGTACACGGGTTTAGAAAATTAAATTGTAGAGTGCGTTATCGCTTTAGCGTAACGCACCATCAACAATTTAAGGTGCGTTAGCCTTCGGCATAACACACTCTACAAAAATTAATTTTATTCAAATTCATCAATTGTGTTGCGAGGAGTAGATTTTTTCTGATTAGCAAAGTTGCGCTCATACCACTTCATTAATGGAGTTGCACTGGTGCCATGTATAATCACAGAAGCTACGATAGTGGTGTAAGTTATCCAAGCAATTTTTTCGGCAGCTTCACCTTTTAAGCCATTACCAAAAGCATAGGCGAGATAATATAATGAGCCGACACCGCGAATACCAAACCATCCAAATAACCAACGAGTTCCTGGATGAAAGGTTCGGCGGTGTGAGTCTAGAGGGCGCTTACCTATTGTGCTAATCCAAACTCCTACAGGTCGGATTAGGAATAATAACAAAATTACTACCAACAAAGATTGCATAGCATAATTGAGCATTGGTTGCAATAACAATATTGAACCCAATACTAAAATTGTTCCAACTTCCAGCAGTTTTTCAACTTGTTCAACAAATTCTAATTGTGCTAGTGGTTTTTCAGGATTGCTGTAACTTCGTTGGACAACTAATCCAGCAACAAATACTGCCAAAAATCCATAGCCATTAACCATTTCTGTTAAAGAATAAGTTATTAGAATTGTGCTGATAGCAATAAAATCTTCCATTAACTTATCAGCAGCACGGCGTTTTTGAACTTTCTTCTCAATCCAAACTATAGATTTGGCAACAACAATTCCCATAATAATGCCAACTGCGATCGCCCAAATTAAATCAACCGCAATCCATTGTTTAAACCAGTTCCCCCAATTATCATCTTTTAACGCATGAAGACCAAAATAAACGAAGGGAAAAGCTAAAGCATCATTTAACCCACCTTCAGAAGTTAAACCAAATCTCAACTCATCTTGGTCGTTTGTATCGGTCAGTTGTACTTCTGATGCTAATACTGGATCTGTAGGTGCAAGAATTGCTCCTAATAAAATTGCTTCTCCCCAATTCATTCCTAAAAAGAATTTACCCACAACAGCCAGGGCAAAAATTGAAATTGGCATCAGAAATACAATCAATCGCACTGTAATATCCCAAATGCCCAACTTTAGAGGACGAACAATTCTTAAGCCGCAGCTAAAGACAGAAATAATTACTACAAGTTCTGTTATTTTTTCTAGCAGTTCAGCGTTGAAAACTTCATCTCGACGTAATTGAATCAGCCCTAAGCCATAAGGGCCTAGAAAAATACCAACTATTAGGTAGATAATGGCAAAGGAAAGAGGTAGGCGAGCAATCCAGCCTGACCCTAATGTTACCATCAGCAGAAGTAGACCAATCACAAATAGGTCAATTATATAGAGATTTACCATATAGCCGTTTGTATAAAATTATGCGTTACTTTGTAAGCTTAATTGCAATATTTTTTTATTAGAATTACCTATGGGCAGATTTCTGGGATTAGGGATTCAAACGCGCCACCAAATTGCAGAAAAAGGGAATAGTTAACAATTCAAAATTCAAAATTCAAAATTCAAAATGATGCTCTCTAAGAGAGGCTGCGCGTGGCTTTGCCCGCCGTCGGTATCGCACTTCGATTCTTCGCATTTGCCCCTAAAATAATGGGATGTAGCACAGAAATATGGCTAAAGTACACCTGTGCGCTGCGATGAATAGTCTATCTACTCTACTTTCTCACTCAGATATTGCCAAATTTTAGTACAAATATACTATAATAGATATAGCGTCCACAAAGCCTAATGAAATACCTAACGGCTGTGTGAAAACCTTCCAGAAGATGGATTCAAGGGTTAGTTCGATGATGAAGCATTACATTCTCAACCTCAATCCGACTGCCAAACATGAATGGGATCGGTGTATTTTACGCGATCCGTTAACTGCCAAACGCCCAGACATTGCAAAATTAATTGCTGAAGCGGTTGGTGCTGATACGGGCAGTTATTTGGTGAGCGTGAATATCGAAGTTCAAGTTTTGCAGCAAGCCGCAGTCCCTCAAGCAGAACAGCTTTCGCTTTCGTTTCCAGAGGTGAGTGTGTCGTCACAACCACAATTGCGGGAAGCGGCTTAATGCGATCGCTTAGAATATCTGCGTAGCTAATTTAGTGTAGCTAAGTTGAGAGCAAGATTAGCGATCGCTCAATAACTCATATTATTTAACCAGATAATGTAAGATAAGGGGCTTCCAAAAAACAAATTATCCCAAATTATTTGTAGGGGATCTTGGCCAAAATCCCCTACTTCTGCCACAGTGTACTAAAATCTGTGGGACAACAGTTGGGCAATTTGCTGATTAATAGTTGCAACATCAAAACGCCGACTAGCAGTAGTCTTGGCATTATTAGCTATAGTTGCAGTTATTTCCGTCTCCTGAAGACAGGTGATAATTACTTGTGCAAGTTCCTGGGGTTCTCCTGGTGTCACCAAAAAACCATTAAGCCCTTGTTCCACCAATTCCATTACACCCCCAGCTTTTGCTGCAACTACAGGTTTTCCACATAGCATTGCCTCTACAATCACTCTACCAAAGGGTTCGGGGGAAGTAGAGGTATGTGCCACCAAGTTACAAGCTGCCATTAACTGGGGAATATCGGAACGAAATCCTAAAAATTTAACGCGGTTTTCTAGTCCCAGTTCGGCAACTTGTTGGTGTAACTTCTGGACGTAATCTTGTTCGCCAAACAGGGCATCACCCACTAAAATAGCTATCACCTCTTGCGGACATTTGGCAAGGGCATCAATTAAAATGTGCTGTCCTTTCCAAGGTGCAAGACGGCTAAAGTGTCCGACGACAAATTTACCTTCCAATCCTAACTTTTCCTGCAATTTACTAATGTCAGATTCATCAGTTTGATAATTTTTTGGATCGAAGCCGTTATAGACAACTTCGATTATATCTGAGCATCCTCCTGCTTGGATAAAGGCTATTTTACTAGCTTGGGAATTAGCAATTACTAATGAGGCAAAACGATTAGCTAAGTTAATAGCAATGCGAAGATTAGTTTGGCTAAAATGTTCTGTGGAAAGAATATCATGTAAATGATAAACTAGAGGACGACGACTAAAAAAACTTGCTAATGCTCCAACAACTAATGCCTTTTGGGTGTTGGCATAAATTAAATCGTATTCACGTGCTTTTTTAATTACCTTAGTAATCAAAGGTGCAAGTTGTCCCAAACTCTTTAATCCTTGCACCAAACTACTTTCTTTACGAACTGGGATTGCTTGAGTTGCAAGAACTTCTACTGGGATATGATTTTGCTGTAGTAAATCTTTAAATGGCCCATCTGCAAATAAACCTACTAAAGCATGATGGGAATATGGTTTAGCAATATCTATTAAACACAATTCTGCACCACCTGGTTTACCACTTTGGTCTAAGAAAAAAATTCTCATAAAACTTCCTTATAATACAATACGGTTCAGACGCGATAAATCGCGTCTCTACAAAGCAATTTTCCCATCTCTAGTTTAATTTAATAGAACATTTCGCACTTGTTGGGCGATTTGATTCCAGTCGTAGTGGGTGGTGGCGTAATGGCGACAGGCTTCTCGTGAAGGTATGGGGATGTTTCCCAAAAGGGCTTGTTCTAATTTTTCAGCAATAGCTGAGGCTTCTATTGAAGTAGTAATTAAATCGGGTGAAAATTCTGATAAAATTTCTGGCATTCCCCCGACTGGGGTACATAAAATAGGAGTACCACAGGCTAGAGATTCAACTATTACTAATCCAAATCCTTCAAAAGATTGACTAGGCATTATAGTCAATTCCGCAGCTTGATAAGCTATAGGTAATTGCTCATCCGGGAGAAAACCTAAAAATTTAACGTTGTCATCTAGTCCTAATTCTGTAGCCTGTTGTTGGAGTGCGGTTTGAATGTGACCGCGACCTGCGATCGCTAGCCAAACATCTGGTATTCTGGGCTTAATTATAGCCAAAGCTTGCAATAATTTGTCAACTCCCGTTCGATGCACTAAACGGCGAGATGTAAATATTATCCGGCGATTATTTGGCCAGCCTAGTTGTTTACAAGCCTCTTGGGGTGATAAATTTGGTTGAAACCAATCAATATCAACTCCACCAGGAATAACATTAATTTTGCTCCACGGTACTTGATATTTCTCATGTAGAATTTTACCAAATGCTTTGCTCAGAACAATGAAGCGATCGCAGCGATTATAAGTGTTTTGTTCTATTAGCCAGTGTTTGATCAAAAGACTAAGATTTTTATTAACTACCTCTTGCTGACTCTCAGAAGCCCAAGGTCCATGAAAATTAAAAGTAACTGGTACACCCTTTGGCAGAATATCTAAAAGAGGAAAGCTATATAATGCAAAGTGCAGATTAATAGCATCTGGTTTACTTGTTCTTGTTTTCTGAAAATTACTTCTGATCGACCATAATCTTTGCCAAATAGGACTATCGGGAGAAGCTAAGTTAGTCAGCATAATTGGCGAATTGATTTCAGCCTCTGGTAGACCAACTCCGCATAATTCAACCTGGTCTTTATTGGCTGCTAATTTATGAGTTAATTCATAAATATACCTTTCTAATCCTCCGGGGTTTTTGGGAAACCAGCCTAATCCCAAAGTAAGGATAGATGCAGGCGATGAGGCAAAATTTTCTGGTTTATGTTTCACTAATATGTCTCCTGTAAATATATAAAAACAGTAGATATGTACAAATGTAAGCCCCTAGAAAATATTCAAAATATTAATTACTAGAATTTCCAGAACCGGATTGAATCCACATTCGCAAGAAGATTTTTATATAGAACACCAATTTATAAACTATTTATATGTCAACGTCAACAAGGGATAAAACCTTGTGTTTTTATTAACTACACAACACTGATTATGATATATATGATACTTGTCAATTAACAAAGGTAAATGCTAGATAGAGAGAGCCAAAATTCACTATAAGTTAACAATTATAGAAATATCATGTATTAATATTTACTATTTTTGGTTACTAATCAGTAGCTATTAATACCTCCAGGAAGGTTTTAGAGATATTGTCTGAAAAATTAAATAATCAAAGGATTTTTATAAAGATAGTGTAAAATTATCGTTAATTTATAATAATTATATTTTTTACTGATTTCCCAAAAAATGATTGTATATAAATAATTAAAAGCTGAAAAACTATATGATAAATAAATTAATAACGAAGTTAGGAAAACTTCGTTGGAAACTTAATCAGCATATCAAAATTTTATCTAATTTTAGATATTTTCTAAGAAGTAAAACTTTCAATTTTTTACTCAGTTTGACTGTTGGATTTATTGTTACTACCCTTGGAATTACAACAGACTGGGCAACAACGGAAACACCGACGCTTCCATACAAAACATCGTGGACAAGTAATTCTCTTGAGAGTACAAATCTGCTGGTACAAAACAATATTGAAACACCCACGCTTAACTACAAAACATCATGGATAGGTAACACTATTGGCAGTGGAAATCTGCGGGTACAAAATAATATTGAGGCAATGTATGTTGCACCTGATGGCACAGTTTATACCAACAGCCATTGGGATGAGGCGGGAATGGAAGCAGCCATATATAAAGATGGTAAGGTTATTGGTGCTATTGGCGATACTCACGGTTGGAGTCGTGGAGGTGGCATAGCTGTAACCGCAAATAGTAAATATATTTACCTTGCCATGACTCAGGGATCGAAGGGCAAAACCGATGAAGATTATCCCCCTGAAGGAACAGCTTGGCACTGCGTTAGACGCTATGATTTATCGGGAAAACCTGCACCGTTTCCTGAAGGGCGTGGCTGGGATAAAAGTATGTTAATTACCAGTACTAAAAGTGAAGTCACTGGATTAGCAACTGGAGGAAGCGAGTTGTATGTGAGCGATTTTGCTGCTAACCATATTCGTGTCTATGATACTGAAACGATGAAGGAATTACGCAGCTTTACTATTAACAATCCGGGAGCAATAACTATTGATTCACAAAAAAATCTGTGGATTATTCAAAGCAAAAATGGTAGTAAACCTGCCAAAATTTTACATTATTCCCAGAGTGGAAAGCAATTGCCCCAACAGATTGCAGATATCATTGAACCAACTGCGATCGCAATCGATCGTCAAGGTAAGCTGTTAGTGGCAGAAAATGGCCCGCGTCAGCAAATGTTGATTTATGACATCAAAGATCGGCCAGTGCAGACGGGTAGTTTTGGCTCTAAGGGTGGTATTTATACAGAAGTTGCTGGTGAAGTTCGAGATTTGAAGCTTTACGGGCTTACCGGAGTTGGTGCAGATGCTTCAGGTAATATCTATATAAATAGTAATGGTTTCAACAAATCGGGAACAGATTTACGGAAATTTTCGCCATCGGGAAAACTAATATGGCGATCGCTGGGATTGATATTCGTCGATAATGCAGATGCCGATCCTAAAACTGATGGTGTAGATTTATTCACCAAACAAGAACACTATCTCATGGATTACAGTAAGCCTGCTGGTAAGCAATGGACTTACAAAGCCTACACCTTAAATCCTTTCAAATATCCTCAAGATCCACGTTTGCATACATCGCCAGATGGAACATTTGTTCGCCGCATCAAAGGGAAGCCGTTTTTGTTTCTCACAGATATGTATAACAGCTTCCTGCAAATATATCGTTTTAATCCAGCCACAGATGGTAAAATCGCTATCCCAGCCGGAATGTTTGTCGGTAGCAATGGCGCAGACAAACCATTTCTCGCTGGAAATTGGCCGCCGAATCAACCACAAAAAGGGGAATGGATCTGGCGCGATCGCAACGGTAATGGCAAATTTGAAAAGAATGAATATGATACCAGCAAAGATTATCCCTATGTCGGCGGCTGGTGGGTAGACAGCAAAGGAGATGTTTGGAAAGCTTTGCGAACAGAAAATGGCATTCGCCACTATCCTTTACAGGGAATGGATGCTAAAGGCAATCCCATCTACAACTATAGTTCGGTGGAAAAGCAAACAACTCCCAACATATTTAACGACTTCCGGCGAATCGAATATTTCCCCGAAACAGATACTATGTATTTGTCAGGCTTCACAGTAGATCGCCCCGCATTCGGTGATGATACTGGAGTTGCTGGATCTGAGATTGCCCGTTTTGACAATTGGAGTAAAGGAAATCGTACTCCCAAGTGGCGAACTGTGATTCCCTACGACACCACCGGGAAACGTGAAGTATCTACAGCGGCCATAAGTGTGGCGGGCGATCGTGTATTTGCCGTGACAGTCAAAACCGCAGAGGTATATGTATATAATGCCAAGACGGGAGCGCAAGTACAACAGTTAAAACCAGGCCCAGAAGTTGGTAGCGAAAGTGGCTGGATTGATATACCCTATGGTATCCGCGCTTTTCGTCGTTCAAATGGTGAGTATCTGGTATTTGTGGAAGAAAATTGGAAAGGAAAAGTGATTGTGTATCGGCTGGCGGGGTGAGCATTTACAATTACTAATTCGTAATTCGTAATTCGTACAGAGGTAGAATTAAACTACCTCTTGTTGCTTTTGAGTTAGATACATTGCAATTCCTTTCTCATAATAAGCTGCTTCATTAATAAAAATAGGATAAACAGTAGACTCTCCCTCATAAAAAATATCTTTTCCTGCAAAAGTCACAAACATTGGATCGCCTGGATTCAAAGGTTCATAATCCCTAAACTGAAGTTGGGGATGAATCATAGCTTGAATCTCCCCGCGTAGACGCAGCCCGCCGTCGGCATCGCTTCTTGGATAATCGATCGTCTCAATGTATTCATAGAGTGTAAGCGTGTTGTTTGTCTGCGGAATACTACCTTGTTTGCACCCTTCAAAATAGTCTAAAATTGCATAAATAAGCTGCTCTGTTTGTTGAAATAATTCGGCGTTTAAGATATTCTGAGCCACAGCCCCAACTTCTATTACAAAACCCAATTCGCACAAAGAACGCAGAAAACCACCTTCTCTTGATTGTGGATTTACAAAAATCTTGACCATCGGATTTATCGAAGTTAAATAAGCACCCAAGCGAAGTAAAAAAGGATTCATATCACAAAAAATCAAACTTAACCCCATGTTGGCAGTTGTGCTGTGCAAATCAATAATTACATCTACAAAGGGCTGATTTTGCGGTTGCAGTATTTGTTGAAGTACTCTCGCCCGCGTATCTTCATAACTTGAGAGTTGGAGATTTTGTAAGCTTTGATTGGTGAAGCAACGGTTTAAATCCTTGTCAATATACCGTTTACCTTCTTCAATCGCTTTGAGATTACCAAGTAATGCCAGAGTTTCAAAACTTGCTCTGTTAATTAAATTTGGATATTGCTGAAATCTTTTAACTAGATGTACTCCTGTTAACTCATTACCGTGGTTTCCTCCAACGATCGCAACTCGTTCAATCTGACTCATAACAACCTCACTGGCTCCCCTACGGTTATTGAGAATGGTGCAAGATACAAGATAGAAGTATAACTGCTGCTGACTAAATCTTGTAAAAGACTGACGCGATGTCTACGACGGGCTACGCCTACGCTCCATATTTGAGCCAAAATGTGATAATTGTTAGCTTTAGCAGAAAAGGGGAAGAAATTTATGGAGTCTAATTTTCAAGGGATGCCTCCGACAAGCTACGCCTACGCTGAACTTTACAAAAACGCTCTCCTCAATGATGTCCTCCCATTTTGGGAAAAATATTCTCTCGATTGGGAGCAAGGCGGCTATTTCACTTGCCTCGATCGCGAAGGTAAAATTTACGATCCAGATAAATTCATCTGGCTGCAAAACCGCCAGGTGTGGACTTTTTCGATGCTTTATAACCAGCTAGAAAAACGCGAAAACTGGTTGAAAATTGCCAGTAATGGCGCTAACTTTCTCGCGAAACACGGCAGAGATAGTGATGGTAACTGGTACTTTGCCGTCACCCGTGAAGGGAAACCATTAGTTCAACCTTACAATATCTTCTCTGATTGCTTTGCAGCAATGGCATTTAGTAAATATGCACTCGCTAGCGGCGAAGAATGGGCAAAGGATGTGGCAATGCAGGCTTATAACAACGTATTACGCCGCAAAGATAATCCAAAAGGCAAATATAATAAAACCTATCCCAACACACGCCCGATGAAATCATTGGCTGTACCGATGATTTTAGCCAACCTGACTCTAGAAATGGAATGGCTGCTGCCAAAGGAAACACTAGAGAATGTCTTAGCTGAAACTGTCCGCGAAGTAATGACCGATTTTCTCGACCAAAAACGGGGACTAATGTCCGAAAATGTTGCCCCTGATGGTTCTCACATAGATTGTTTTGAGGGGCGGCTGATTAATCCAGGTCACGGTATCGAAGCTATGTGGTTTATTATGGATATCGCCCATCGCCAAAACGACACCAAAACTATTAACCAAGCTGTTGATGTGGTGTTAAACATCCTAAATTTTGCTTGGGATAGCGAGTACGGTGGATTGTATTACTTTATGGATGCAGACGGTCATCCCCCACAACAATTGGAATGGGATCAAAAACTGTGGTGGGTTCACCTAGAGTCTTTGGTTGCATTAGCGATGGGCTATCGCCTAACGGGGCGTGAGGTGTGTTGGGAATGGTATCAAAAAATGCACGATTACACTTGGTCACATTTTGCCGATGCAGAGTACGGTGAATGGTTTGGCTACCTGAATCGGCGTGGTGAAGTATTGTTAAACCTTAAAGGTGGCAAATGGAAAGGATGTTTTCACGTACCGCGTGCATTGTACCTTTGTTGGCAGCAATTTGAGGCATTGCGATCGCAGTTATGATTTTTATCTGAGCTAAAAATAAATATGAAATTACTGAGTTTTTAATAGCTTTTTAACAGTAAGCTTTAGCATAAATATTTCATTTAACTCGTGATTATACGGTTTATAAGAATTAATATTTAAAGTTACGATTTAATGTAGATGATGCAATAAAGTACTTTTATGTGTACCTAATTACATCATCATAAAATAGTTTGTTTTTAGTTTCTGTCAGCTCTTAGCACATTGAGAATAGTTGTCAGAGCATCTTCTGCCACAATTTATGAGGTGTGTTGTTTATTCTGCTAGCGATCGCTAGCAGAATTTTAAGCTAATAAACTTTCAGATTCTCTCAATAAGTACTCTTTCAGGCAAAAGCCTGAGCAGTGCTATGGCTAACTGGATAATCAAACCAAGTCGGTTAGAAGCCCGTTGTCTGTTGTCTATAATTAGGAACATTGAAATGAAATCAATTCTTGAGTTGATTGAGCAGAAGAACCGGGAATATGCCCAATTGCCGTTCTTCAAATATATGGAAGACGAGTCGATCGATCCCCGGCAGAGGCTGGCATTTGCACCCGTGATTGTTCCACTCGCACTGGAGTTCAGTGAGTTGTGCAAACGAGTTCTCAGAGATGAGCCAACGACTAATTACATTCAAGAGATGGTAAATCTGCACACCCATGAAGAACATTTCCACTGGCAATGGTTACTAGAAGACATGGAGAAAATGGGGATTGACTATCCCATGCGCTTCAGTGATGCGGTGCGATTCCTTTGGAGCGATGAAACTAAGATTTCCCGTTCCATGTTTCCGATCTTTGATCGGTATACTCGTGGGGCAGATCCCATCATCAGATTGGTTGCCATTGA
The DNA here is from genome assembly GCF_002245975.1 of Nostoc sp. 'Peltigera membranacea cyanobiont' 213. Lineage (NCBI taxonomy): Bacteria > Bacillati > Cyanobacteriota > Cyanophyceae > Nostocales > Nostocaceae > Nostoc > Nostoc sp. 'Peltigera membranacea cyanobiont' 213. The sequence continues at coordinate 22,374 of NZ_NOLI01000052.1, forward strand.
GGTATCTGAGGTTACAGCCAATGTCTTTTTCCGTTCAACCATGTCTGCGGCCCTACAACTGCAAAAAATGACTCAAGCAGAGTTTCGTTACTTTGGTATGCGTCATAACCATATAGAAAATACCCACACTCTTCATACTCCCGCTTCTTTTCAAGTAATGAGAGAGATTGAAGTGTCTGAAGAGATTCGTCTAAAAGCACTTGAGTTGATTGATGTAGGGTTTGAGTATTTTACAGAGTTGATCGATGAGTTTTTGGTCTATATTAAGACCCATTCTTATCAACAACCCTTTGCTACAGTGTACCAACCAGAGCGATCGCTTGGCTTTTATGCTAGAAAGGATTAAAAACTCAGGCATTATTAAAAAATGCGAACAATTAAACATATCTAGATATTAATTGGCACTACATAGAAAAATCCCTCTTTTTCAATCAGTACTTTTTGCAGTCAGGAGTAATTTTAATGAACAGCTGCGTTTTGATGGCGGAAATTATTAACGAGCCGCAACTGCGCTACACAGGCGATAACTTGGGAGTTACGGAAATGCTGGTGCAGTTTCCCAATTCCTTGAAACCAGAAGATCCGCCAGCTACCCTAAAAGTTGTCGGTTGGGGGAATTTAGCGACAGAAATTCAGCAAAACTACCACCAAGGCGATCGCGTCATCCTGGTGGGACGTTTAGGTATGAATACTGTTCCGATGGAAGGTTTTAAAGAAAAACGTGCTGAATTGACGGTCCAACAGATTCAACCTGTTGGAGGTAGTTTTAATACAGATCCATTACCTTCTGCAACCGTAAATCAATCATTTGCTGAAACTACTCCCCGACAAGCATCTTCAGCATCTCGTCCTCCACAAAAAGAAGTTAACACTTACGAGTCACCACGTCCAGCGCCTACCCCGGCTGCAAATCCTGTTGGTGTTGCTCCCCAAACGACAAGTTACGAACCCGTACCTCAACCGACAAATTATGAGCGAACTACTTATCCAACAGTGAAAGAGGAAGAACCAGATCCAGATGATATTCCCTTCTAAAGTTAGTAGTTGAGCGTGTATTCAATTTGCTTACATACTTGGCAAAAAGCCAAATTAATAATTTTTACAAATAGCCATCCTAAAGGATGTGCTATTTTTTTGTCCGCGTTGGCGCTTTGCGTTTTGTCGTGAGACATCGCTTACCTACTCTTATTTCATCAATTCTCCATCTCAGCAAGCATAGTAAATTGTGTCTTTTCGTAGCAATATTTCTGAATCTATATAAGAAGCAATAGCTTAGTATAAGATATTATTTAGAATTTAAATGTGCGATCGCACATTTGGAGTGAGCATTTTATCTGGTCTGCGGATGGACTACTAATTGTTGGTTTGACACCTATTGGACGAGCGACCGTCACTGTATTAACCTTGAATCGGGAACGGATTATTAATATTCGTGCAGCTGATAAAGAAATCGGTCGGCATCCATCAATGGACGATCCAATCCAAAGGTAAAAACCAAATTTACTCACAGATACATCAAAACTATTGTTAAAATCCAAATAAATTTTAAGTTAGAATTCCTACCCGACTCCTATGAGAGAAACTGTCCTAGAGGTTCGCAATTTACAAGTTGAATTTCCCGGTGATGGCAACATTAACAGAGCTTTGGATGGTATTTCCTTTAGCCTACATCGAGGTGAAACTCTAGGAATAGTAGGAGAATCGGGGAGTGGTAAATCGGTGACAGCCTTAGCTGTAATGGGTTTGTTGCAAACTCCCGGTATAGTTACTGGCGGTGAAATCTGGTTTCGTCCGCAGCAGAATGGCAACCCCATCGATTTGGTGAAATTGCCTCCTGAGCAAATGCAGTTACACCGGGGTGGCGACATCGCCATGATTTTTCAAGAACCGATGAGTTCGCTCAATCCGGTTTATAACATTGGGTTTCAGCTAACAGAAGCGATTATGCGGCATCAAAATGTGTCAGCAGCCCAATCACGACAAATTGCGATCGCAGGTCTACAAGAGGTTAAACTTCTACCTAGCGATGAGGAGATCCAGCAGCAGTATATTGAAACTTCACCGAAACCAGAACCAGCAAAGTTGGCACAGTTGCTTAAAGAACACAAAGAAGCCATGCTGGAACGCTACCCTCATGAACTTTCTGGGGGACAGTTGCAACGGGTAATGATTGCAATGGCAATTTCTTGCAACCCATTAATCTTAATTGCCGATGAACCAACCACAGCTTTGGATGTGACGGTGCAAGCGACTATTTTGGACTTGTTGCGAGAATTGCAGCAAAGCCGTGATATGGCAATGATTTTTATCACCCACGACTTGGGGCTAATTTCCGAAATTGCTGACGAAGTAGCGGTGATGTATAAAGGCAAAGTTGTCGAATCTGGTACTTCTCGGCAAATTTTCAGCACACCTCAGCATCCATATACTAAAGGTTTGATAGCTTGTCGCCCTACACTTAACCGCCGTCCCCAAAAATTACTCACCGTTTCTGACTACATGAGTGCAGAAGAGACACCAACGGGACAAGTAATAATTCAGGCGAAGGAACCTGCACAACCCATAGATGTCACCACCGAAGAGATTGCTACAAGATTGGCAAACTTCAATGAAAAGGAACCTCTGCTGCAAATCCGTAATTTGAAAGTTGGTTTTCCAGTGCGCGGGGTGTTTGGTGGGACAAAACGCTACAATATGGCAGTGAATGGCGTTTCTTTTGATGTCAAACCAGGGGAAACACTAGGTTTGGTAGGAGAATCTGGTTGCGGTAAAACCACCCTTGGCAGAACCTTGCTGCGCTTAATTGAACCGATGAGTGGTCAGATTATCTTTGAGAAACAAGATATTACTAGCCTTAAAGGAGAACGGTTGCAAAAACTGCGGCGGGAAATGCAAATAGTTTTCCAAAATCCTTTTAGTTCTCTCGATCCCCGGATGAAGGTTGGGGATGCGGTGATGGAACCGTTGTTAATTCACTCCGTTGGCAAGACAAAACAACAACGACGACAACGAGTAACCGAACTCTTAGAACGGGTGGGGTTGAGTGCAGATGCAATTAACCGCTATCCGCATCAGTTTTCTGGCGGTCAACGCCAACGGATTTGCATAGCCCGTTCTTTGGCGTTAAATCCTAAGTTTATCATCTGTGATGAATCAGTTTCAGCACTGGATGTTTCAGTACAGGCGCAGGTATTAAATCTCCTCAAAGAATTACAGTCAGATTTTCAGCTTACTTATATTTTTATTTCTCACGATTTAAGTGTAGTGAAATTTATGAGCGATCGCATTTTAGTCATGAATCGCGGTCAAATTGTTGAAGAAGGCACAGCCGAAAGCATCTACCTGGAACCCAAAGAGGAATACACGCAAAAATTAATTGCTGCGATTCCTACTGGTAGTGCTGAACGGGTACGAAGTCGTCATCTACGAGCTTTATAGTTAAAGGAAGGTTATAAACCGCGTCTACATGAGGCAAAACCCACCTCTGTGTGGGGCATTTTAGTTGACTATCTCATTAAACGTGCTTCGTTGTACTGTTGAAAATGCGATCGCCCCATCCGACACTAAAGAATGCGATCGCTTCAATCAAAAAGCAGATGATATTATCCCAGTTGACTGCATGATATTCCAATACTGCGTAGGTTTTGCCTAAAAAATAAAAATGTGTAGGTTGGGTTGAGGAACGAAACCCAACATTTTTCGGGGTTTGTTGGGTAACGCATTGCCTCAACCCAACCTACGAATATTCAAAACCTACGCAGTATTGCATGATATTCCAATGAAAAATCAATTTTGTTCAAAGATAAATACAATTGAGACTGGTTTTTTAGTCTTTGGGTGACAGGGTTCTATTAATTTTACTAATTGGTAATTTCTCAGATGAAACTCAAGAATCCATGATTCGATTGTTCTGAAATACCAGGGAGCAGGATCAAACGCCTCCAATTGTATTCCTTGCCAGGAACTTTCCCGCCACCCATCAGAGTATGGAGAGTCACCACAAGCCATCAGAGGATGGAGTGTTTGAATGATTATTTTCCCCTTATCCTCTAACAAACTCTTACCTGCTTCAGCTATTTCTCCAATAGCGCGTTCTCCCAACAATGAAAAATTGCAGATGAAGCAGTCAAACTTGTTAATGCTGCCAAATTTCTGTGACGGAATATCTGAGTACGAAGATACAACAAAGCGGACATCACCAAAGCATCGTGCTGATTCAACAAGCTCGGCAATGCCATCAACTCCCCATCCATCAAACCCGCAACAGAATAGTTCACGGCATAACCACCCTTCACCACACCCGATGTCTAAGAACGTTCGCGGTTCAAGTTGAACTACGGCTTCTACAATCGCTCTGTCTGTGACTAAAGCGCGGCTCTCAAGAAGTTGGTCACGAATTACACGAGTCCACGGTTTGGCGTTCACTGCCCATGAATGGAGAATTCTTTGTTCATTTTTGTCCATAGCTCAACTGATAAAATTACGATCATTCCTCTAACAGTTAAAATTGAATTTGGTGAATTATAATCTTATTCCATCTCGTCAATCTTTAGATGTCTTTGCCCTGCACCTCTGTGGGTTACAAAGTTATTTTCAACAAATATTTTTACAAACAAAGTTAATTACATCTGCAAGTCCCGACTGAGTTTTTAAATTAGTAAAAATAAAAGGTTTTTCGCCGCGCATTTTTTTAGCATCTCGTTCCATCACGCTTAAATCTGCACCAACATAAGGTGCTAAATCTGTTTTATTAATCACCAACAAATCAGACTTGGTAATACCTGGCCCACCTTTGCGGGGAATTTTATCACCAGCTGCAACATCGATGACGTAAATTGTTAAATCTACCAATTCTGGACTAAAGGTAGCAGCCAAATTATCGCCACCACTTTCCAAAAATACCAAATTCAAATCGAGAAAACGTTCCTCTAACTGTTCAATTGCCGCCAAATTCATCGAAGCATCTTCGCGGATGGCAGTGTGAGGACAACCACCAGTTTCTACACCCAAAATGCGATCGCTTGTCAACGCCTGAGAACGCACTAAAAACTGAGCATCCTCCTGAGTATAGATATCATTCGTCACCACTGCAATCTGATACTGCTCGCGTAATGCCTTACACAAAGCATCCACTAAAGCCGTCTTCCCCGAACCCACTGGCCCAGCAACCCCTACTCTAAATGCGTTCATTGTTATTTGTCATTTGTCTTTGGTACATAGTTATTAGTCCTTAGTTTTTGACCAATTCCCAATTCCCTAACTTCTAAACAACCTTGTATACTGCGTTTCATGCTGCATACTCGCCAGCGACAAACCCCAACTACAACAGGCGAGTTCATCATCCTCCAACGCTAAAATTTCTAATGCAGCAACGCTAAATAATGGTTGTAAATCTAGCAATAACTGCTGTCCTGCTGTTTGTCCAAGGGGGATAAGTTTCACGCCAGCAGTAATTAAATTACTGGCCCAACTATGCAGATATCCGAGTAATGCGGCTTGGATACTGATTTGCCAATGGGCAACGGCAATACCAAAAGCGATCGCATAATTGCAAGGATTACCGACAGCATTGGCAATAGGTATAATCTGCGGTTCTAGTTTACCAAGTAATTGAATCAGCGATCGCCCCATCTGCCAACTAGAGGCGCGTAATTCTTCTGTTTCTCTAGCGGCGGATAACCACAGATTCCAACGGCAGAGCGACTCTACATCATTCATTTTTGCCGATTGCTGCGATCGTACCATCACCGCCGCCTCTAAGCGAATTGCCCCGTAGAGCAACTCTGCTTTTAACCAATCTTTGAGATTTGTCTGGTTAGCGATCGTACCATTTTCAACCAACATTTCCAAACCCTCAGAATAGCTATATGCTCCCACAGGTAAAGCGGGACTAGCCAACTGTAAAATACTCAAAAGATGGCTATCAGTGAGCATGATGGTGTTGTCCATAAGCTCCTAATTCTGGCTGAAATGGTAAAATTTCTTCTTTTATTTCTAACCCTAGTTGTTCTAACATCGCGCGTAAAACCGAATCTGAGGACAAGCGTAAATAAGTTGGGGTAATTTCTACAGGGACATGGCGATTTCCTAAATGGTATGCTGCGCGTAATAATAAAAGTGGTGTTTGGGCAAAGGCAGTTACTACTAATTCTGGTTTGGCAGTAATTCTGATTAAACTGTTATGGGTTTCTTCTTGCAGAATATCACCATCGTGTAAAACAGTTCCTCTGGGTAAATGTAAAAACACAACTTTACCATCTTCCGTTTCAAACCGATGACGGCTACGGGTACGTTCTTCTGCTGTCAGTGCCAGAGTAAAAGTAACTGCGGCATCTTCATTAGGTGCTTTAAGTTGGGTAAATGTTAGCATACAAAGTTTCCATTTAACTTCCACTTTTTATGATGATTTTAATTTAACTAATTACAAATCATCTTAATCTCCTAATATCATAATCTTTAATTACGAATTACGAATTATTTAGCTGCTTTGCCCGAAGAAAAGATAAAATTAAGCGAATAAAGGCAACCAGCCAAACGGGGACAATCATGAACCAAGCTATTGAGGGAGTACGCTGGACAATTCACGATTTAGAGGTTCTACCCGAAAATGAGTGGACACGCTATGAAATTATTAATGGAGAACTGTTTGTGACTCGCACTCCTCACCGCCGTCATCAACAAGTTTGTGTTAAAATTTCTCGACAACTCGATGTTTGGTCAGATTCGAGTGGTTTAGGGGAAACAATTGTGAATCCTGGAGTGATTTTTTCGCAAGCAGATAGCGTTATACCGGATGTAGTTTGGGTAAGTCGAGAACGACTGGCACAAATTGAAGATGAAGCGGGACATTTGACAGGCGCACCAGATTTAGTTGTAGAGGTTTTATCGCCTGGTAAACAAAATGAATTTCGAGATAAAGAAGCAAAACTGAAACTTTATTCAGTTCAAGGTGTGCGCGAGTATTGGATTGTCGATCGCTTTAATCAAAAAGTCGAAGTTTATCGGCGAGAAAAAGCACAATTAGTTTTAGTTGCTACTTTGTTAGGTGATGATGAAATAACATCACCACTTTTACCCGGATTTTGTTGTTCTATCCAGTTATTTTTTCCTGAATGACTAGTAGGGCACAGTGTAAATAAACTAAACATCTAAAATACGGTAAAACGCTACAAAATAAGCCTTCTTGTACTAGTTAATAGGTAATGTAAACCAGAAAGTTGCCCCTGCATCTAATGCACTATTGATACCAATTTCGCCGCCGTGAGCATGGATGATTTGCTTACATAAATATAAGCCCAATCCTAAACTTACAGAATTGCGGGTATTTGCACCCCGAAAGTAAAGCTCAAAAAGGCGATCGCTTTGTTGTTGACTAATGCCTACACCGTTATCACTAACAGTACAATAAATCATGTTAGTTTCACGAGTAGCGTTAATTGTCAAGAGCAAACCAGGGGCATTATGTTTGAGAGCATTGACAATTAAGTTAGAAAAAACTCGCCATAGTTGCGTGGGATCTGCATTCACTAATGGCAAATCTGCGGACACCAGGTTTGTCAGTTGGGCTTGATTTTGCTCTAGCAATGGCTCTAAATCTGCGATCGCAGCTTCCACAACTGTCAGTAATTGTACAGGCTGACGTTGCAAAACCACACCTTGAATTTCGCCCAGATGAGCTTCCATCAACGAATTAATTAAGTTTAGTTGGCGATCGCTACTTTGAATCATCCGCTCTAAAATTGAGCGGGAAATCGAAATATTTTCCTCTGGACGTGCAAGCAAGTTTCTCAGAACCATTAAAGTACCTAGTACCGGGTTCCGTAAGTCGTGAGAAACTGCATGAAAAAATACTCGTAGTTCTGCTTCAGTTTGTTTGCGCTGGGTAATATCTTCAATTAAACCTTCGTAATAAAGAAGTTTTCCCTGTTCATCAAGGACTGCGTAGGCTTTTTCCGAAATCCAGACAATGCTTCCGTCTCGGCGATAAATTTGGGATTCAAACTCCGAAATGCTGCCATACTTTTCCATCAGGCGGACAAATTCGGCGCGGCGGTTCGGATCGACGTACAATTGCTCAATATCAGTGGAATTTGCTGTCACCTCCTCTGCCAAGGAGTAGCCATAAATGCGTGCCAAAGCCGGATTTGCTGTAATGTAACGTCCATTGGGACTACTTTGAAAAATACCTTCAACAGCGTTTTCAAAAATGGTGCGATATTTCGTTTCTGCAAGCTTGAGTTTTTGATATGCAGATTCCAGTTCTTGACGGGCGTAAAATTCAGAACGTTGCAGGCGATCGTATAGATAAACACCAATGTCACATATAGCACAAAACCAAAAAATGTATAAAAGAAATGTCACGCTATATATTTCTGGGTGTTCAGGGACTGGTGTCTTTAATCCAAGTACAGTGTTTACACCGAAATAGTAAACTAGTACACCTACTTGAGACAGCAAGTGAACAATCCAGCAGACTGGCATTAATATAGCTTGGCTCAAGAACAGCAGTGACCAACCAACAGGATCGGGTAGTGCGAAACCTCTGAGGGTGGCAAATAACTGCGATGCTAGACTAATGGCCCAAGAAGACCCCAAAAATAATAAATCTGGACGATTACGACCTAATTTAGTTTTATGTAAAGCAAAGCATATTAGTATACTTAGGAGCATTGCAATGTTGATTACAAAGCGTTGAGTTCTAAGTACTTCTGGCAGACTTTCCAACTCTCTTAAAGGGAAAAAAAAGCCGTAAATGTCTCGCACAGTAAAAGACAATAAACAAATCAGCGCTAGCCATAACCATAAACGCAATCTCTGCCACAGAAAACGGTTACGCCAAGCTCTGTAAAGAGTAGTGGTTTCATCTCTTGTTGGTGCAGAAAAGGTTTGTTTCAGCCACCTTTGTACTGTTGTAAATTGAGTCGCCATTAGCATCCGAGCAACTTTGCCCATACCTTGAGGGTGTTTCCCTTACTCAACATTGCTATAAATAACACCCTCTCATTTTTTGGTGATTTATGGGCGATTTGTTGTGGATGAAGTTGCTAAAGGTAATGTAAACCAGAAAGTTAACCCGCGCTTGCGGTTACTAATAACACCGATTTCGCCGCCATGTGACTGAATAAATTTGCGACAAAGATACATTTTTAAGCCAATACTTGTAGAACAACAGTCTTGAGGATCGCGGACATGGAGATCGAAAAGGCGATCGCACTCTAGTTTACTCATTACCACACCGTCATCTTGAATCTGAGTGCGAAGCATTCCGCCCTCAACGGTGGCACTCAGAATAAAATTTAATCCTGGTGGATTATTTTGCAAGCTATGTGTTAATAAATGTGCCAAAAATTTATCCAATCGACTTGTATCTACCATCACTAACGGTAAATCGGCGGGAAGCAAGTTTTTTAGAGTCGCTTGATTTTGTGTCAGCATGGGTTGCAACTGGGCGAAAATTTTTCCCAGTAGGATGCTAAAGTCCACAGGTTCGGGTTTGAGATCCATACCCGGCTTTTCACCAGAATTAATTTCTAGCAATGAGTTAATCATTGCCAGTTGGCGATCGTTGCCTTGAATCATCCGCTCGATTATTGAGCGAGATACTAGGATTGGGGATTGGGGATTGGGAATTGGGCATGGGGCATTGGTTATTAATTCCTCTCCCTTGCCCCCTGCTCCCTGCTCCCCTGCTTCTCTACTCCCCAATCCCTGATTTAACAAATTCTTTAACACCATCAAGTTACCCATCACTGAAGTTCGTAAATCGTGGGCAACTGTGTGCAAAACGACATCTTTGACGCGATGCAATTTTTCAACTTCTTGCATTTTCTGCTGCAACTGTGATGTTCGTTCTTCTACTTGGTGTTCTAAATTAGTGTTAAGTTCTGCGAGTTTTTGGTATATCTTGCTTTGCTGAATGGCGATCGCTACTTGTTCTGACATCTGCTTTAACAAATCAATTTCTATTGGTTGCCAATGACGCGAACCTGAGCATTCATTGGCAATTAACGCCCCAAATAATTCATTACCTAGCATAATTGGTACAGCCAAGCTAGCCTGCGTTTGAAATTTTCGACAGTGTGCTTGGACTTTAGGAGATACTGACATTTCTGTGATATCTTCAACGACACGCACAAGATTATCTTTGAGTAAGTTTCGCACTTCTTGTAAATAAGCTTCATCATTAGTAGACCAACCTAAGACTGATGGATACTTGGGATCTACTGATTCGGCAAGAGTTCTGATTCCTAACTTGGTATTATTTAAAGCAATAAACACTCGATCTGTTTGCAGAAATTGTCTGACTTCCGTCACTGTAGTTTGCAGAATTTCTTCTAGGTTAAGGGAAGATCGAATTCGCACTAAGGTTTCTGCCAACAAGCGATCGCGTTGTGCTGCCAGGCGAAATTGCGCTTCTACCTGTTTGCGTTCTGTAATATCGTGATGGACTGCTAAGATGCAAGGAACACCATCCAAATCAATAACTTCGGCTGAAAGCAGCGTTGTAATTATCTTGCCAAGCTTTTGCTGAAATTCAACTTCTAGGTTACGAACAACTCCTGTGGCTTGTAACTCCTGTAACAAATTTAGGCGATCGCGATCGTCTACCCAAAGATTTAACTCAAAGGAAGTTTTACCAATCGCTTCATCTCGCTCATAACCGGAAAGCTCTACAAAACTGTCGTTAACTTCGATAAAGCGCCCTTCTTGCAGCGTACTGATGGTAATTGAATCGGGGCTGCAACTAAAAGCTTTGGCAAATTTCTGGGCCAGATTTTGTAAGGCGATTTCTCCTTGTTTGCGTTCTGTGATATCTCGCACAATTGCTAGTACCTCATCTTCACCGCTCACTACCAATCGCGCCTCATAATCTCTGACTCCTAAAGGCGTTGTTAGCTGATATTCGCAAGTTTGTAAAGTTCCAAAATCTAAAGTTTTAGCGATCGCTTCTAGGCTAATTGCGGCAACATCACTAGGCAATAACTCTTGCACATGTTTCCCAACTATTTCTTCTCTCGAAAGAGTGATATTTGCCCCTTCACTTTTCAAATCTAGATACTCAGCATCGCGGCTAATGCGAAACATTAAATCAGGAATAGCATCCAAAATTGCTTTATACCGCGCCTCACTCCCTTGCAATTTTTCTTCGGCTTGTTTGCGGTCTGTAATGTCTAAAACGAAGCCATTCCAAAGCACAGCCCCTTCTTCTTGTCGTTCCGGTTGTGAAGTACCTTGAATCCATTTAAGTTTGCCACTAGGCGTAATGATGCGACCTTCCCAATGCCAAGGTGTAACAGTGTTACAACAAACAGCTATAGATTCTGTAAAAGCTTTCATATCTTGTGGATGAATCAGATTGTATATCACCCGAAAGTCTGCCTGTAAAGCTTCTGGTTCTACTTCATACAAATATTCACAACCAGAACTAACATAAAGGACTAACACAGAACCATCCTGCTGTTGCAGAACTTGGAAAATTATTCCTGGTAAATTGGCAGCAAATTTTGATAGCAGGTTAATAGCCTCTTGCTGACAATTTGGTGTATACAGCGATTTTACAACGGTTTCATCCACTCTTTGACCCTTTGATACACAAGCTATTGATGTACAATTGAAAGCCAGAATAACCAACTTAACAGTTTTGATTCTGTAGGCATAATCGCTAACAGAATCAAAACTGCACCTTTCTTCAGAGTAGTTCTTGATGAGGCGATCGCATTCACCCAATCGGGTGAACCATTTGCCAGGGGGAGGAGGAAGTAATGAAATAGTTAGTTATAAATAGTGGTCAACGACACTTTTTTGAGACACTGCCAGTTTTAACTTAGCTCTTATAACTTTACACTGAGGATATTTTTGAGACAATAACGATCGAACTAGATCGTCATGATTAAATTTCATGAATAGCCCAGACTAGCGAACTTCGATCGCAATAATCAGATAGAAACTAGTTTATCAATACATTTAATCTAGTTTTATCAAAAGAATAAACAGAGTTCCTAATATCTAAAAACAAAAAATGGCTATTTCAGAGTGGATACTTTGTAGTATATCTAAGGAGACTGAATGCAATTACAACAAACATCAGTTTTAGAAAAAACTCTTTGGGAAGCAGTTCTGAATCGAGATCCCACAATTGACGGCAAGTTTTTCTATGGTGTTCGCTCGACAGGCATATATTGCCGACCTATTTGCCCTAGTCGCAGACCAAATCGGAATCAAGTTTGTTTTTTCCAGTCCGTACAAGAGGCTGAAAGCTTAGGTTTTCGTGCTTGTAAGCGCTGTCAGCCACAATCTCAAACAGTTCCAAATATAGGCAAATCAAAAGTCTTAGCAGCATGTCGATACATTGAAACGCAAATAGATCGCATCCCCACCCTCTTGGAATTAAGCTCTCAGGTGGGGATGAGTCCCAGTTATCTGCAAAAGGTATTCAAGCAAATAATTGGCGTATCCCCTTTTCAATATGGAGATGCGCTGCGTAGCCAACGATTGAAGCAGCGTCTCCAGTCAGGAGAGGAAATAGCTGATGCAGTTTACGACACGGGGTATGGTTCAAGTAGCCAACTGTATGAAAAAGCACCGAAACAACTGGGGATGACACCAAAAACTTACCAACAAGCCGGAAAGAAAATCAATATTGTTTATGCGATCGCTCCATGTCCGCTAGGATATTTACTGGTGGCAACAACAGAGAAGGGTATCTGCGCCGTTAAACTAGGTGATGAAGCAGACAAACTTGAACGCATCTTGAATCAGGAATTTCACCACGCGCACATCATGCGTGATGACCATATACACAAAGACTGGATACAAGCAATCCTCGACTTGATTGCGGGAGATAAAACACATCTTGATTTACCACTTGATGTCCGTGGGACAGCATTTCAGAAACAGGTTTGGCAAGCATTGCAAAAAATTCCCTATAGCGAAACGCGTACATACACTGATATAGCCCGCGATATTGCCAAACCCCAAGCAGTCCGCGCCGTGGGAAATGCTTGTGGAGCTAATCCGATCGCGCTAATTGTACCGTGTCACCGGGTGCTGCGGAGTGATGGTAGTCTTGGTGGTTATCGCTGGGGAATTGAGCGCAAACAAAAACTGCTTATACAAGAATCGAAATTACTTAAAGATGACTCAAACACCAGAACTAGAATCGCTGACTGAAGAAAGTCTCACCCGTGGTTTAATGGTGCTTGCCAAACTTGATAGCGATTTGGCTCGGATTTTAGAGACACTGGGGCCTCCACCTATATGGAAAAGAGAACCAGGTTTTGCAACGCTGTTGTGCATAATTCTGGAACAACAAGTTTCTTTAGCAGCTGCAAAAGCTGTATTTACCCGACTATGTGGGGTTGTTGTAACTCTGACACCAGAAAACTTTCTGACATTGGATGATGTTCAATTGAGAGGAATTGGATTCAGTCGGCAAAAGATTTTATACTGTCGTGGGTTAGCTCAGGCGATCGCAACTGGTCAGCTTGACTTAACCAAGCTGGAAACAATGGAGGAAACTGCTATCAGAACTGAGTTAAAGTGTCTCAAAGGCATCGGAGACTGGACAGTTGATATTTACTTGTTAATGGCGCTGCAACGTCCTGATATCTTCCCTAAAGGCGATTTAGCGATCGCGATCGCTCTACAAAAACTCAAAAACTTGGCGACACGTCCGACACCAGCACAACTAGAAGCAATGACACAGCACTGGCGACCGTGGCGAGCAGTTGCGGCAAGACTTCTATGGCACTATTACCTAAGTAATCCCAAATAATTGCTACTTCTCCCTTGGCGCACTTGGCGGTTCGTATAATAAATATAAACTAAATGGCAGAAAATCAATTAAGCCTAACACCAGAAAACTCTGATAAAACTTCAAAAATCCTGCCGACAATCATAGTAATAATTGCATTATTAGCTTTATCTTCAACTGCAATATTTATTAAAATTGCTGTTAGAGAAATGAGTCCTGTTGCTACATTATTTAATCGCTTATGGATAGCGACTATTATCTTTGGATTATGGAGTGGAATTAACCAAGTACGGACTCAAATTACAGAAGATAAACCTGTCTTACCACAGCAGCCTTATCCAATCAAAGAGATAGCACTTTTAATAGCAGTGGGTCTAGTTCATGTATTAGGTCGATTATCTTGGACTTGGTCGCTAACTCAGACTGGTGCAGCTAATGCTAATGCGTTAGGTAGCCTCAATCCGCTATTTACTACTTTAGGAGGATGGCTATTTTTTAATCAAATTTTTGGGCGCAAATTTATCATCGGTCTAATCTTAGCCGTAATCGGTGCGATCGCTGTTGTATTTGAAGATTTGTTGCGTTCTAATCATAATTTTACAGGTGATGCTGTTGCCCTCATATCATCGATATTTTATGCAGCAAACTTTTTACTTATTGAGCAGATCGGCAATAAGTTTTCAATGATCGCTATCCTCCTGTGGCGCTGTGCGATCGCAACTTCATTGATGATACCAGTAGTGCTAATCTTGGAAAAACAAGTTTTGCCAGTTACTTTGTCGGGGTGGTTAGTAGTATTTGCGCTAGCTGCTATTTGCGAAGCCTTGGGTCATGGGCTAATTGTATACAGCCTCAAAAACTTTTCATCAGGATTTATCTCTTTACTTTTACTACTCAATCCCGTGATTGTTGCGATTCTTGCTTGGATACTTTTCTCGGAAAACTTGAGTATTTTTAACTTGTTAGGGTTGGCTCTAATTGTCGGGGGTATATATTTAGCAATTTCTAATAAAGAATCTGTGCAATCTAAAATTAATACCCAGATTCAATCTCCAGCAGAAATAGATTCATCCGCCAGTTCCCTAAAATAATATCAATTTGAAAAAATAATGCAACAAATAGACCATTTGTAGAGACGCGATGAATCGCGTCTTTACCCAAGGATGTGTTGCTTTTATGGCACTACTACTTGAGTAATGCCAATGAGAAGCTGGTTACAGTTTACCAGTGAATACCTTTTGGGCCGGGCCTGTCATGTAAACTCGTTGGTCTACTTCTGACCATTCAATTTGTAAGGGGCCACCTGGTAATTCTATAGTAGCGGTGCGATCGCATTTTCCAGTCAATACTCCAGCTACTAAAGAAGCACAAGCACCAGTTCCGCAAGCTAAGGTAATCCCAGCACCCCGTTCCCACACCCGCATTTTCAAATAGTCACGGCGTACCACTTGAATAAATTCGGTATTTATGCGTTGGGGAAAAGCTGGGTGATGCTCAAATTTCGGGCCGATGCTTTCTAGCTCAATTGTTGATACATCTTCTACAAAAGTAATGCAGTGGGGATTCCCCATATTTACACAGGTGACTTCCCAAGTTTGTCCTACCACCTCCAACGGCTGAGAAATTACTTTTTCTTGAGCGGGTGCAAGGGTGGTGGGAATTTCGCTAGCGAGTAACCTGGGTAAACCCATATCTACTTTAACTTGATCATTAGATAAGAGTTGGGGAGTCATTACACCACCCAAAGTATGAATGCGATATGAGTCTTGATTCCGGGATTCGCCTTCTAAATCTGCCAAAAAGCCAGCTAAACAGCGAATTCCGTTGCCACACATTTCTGGTTCTGAACCATCGGAATTAAAAATCCGCATGGTGTAATCCGTGTCATTTTCTCCAGGTAGGGCAAAAATGACACCATCAGCACCGATACCAAAATGGCGATCGCACAACTCGATCGCTTGCTCTGGAGTCACTAGAGGCACTGATGACGAGCGATTGTCAATCAGAATAAAATCGTTGCCTAGACCATGATACTTAGTAAATTCGATTGCCATTTCTTCAAGGATGAATTATCAAGGATTAGTTACTCTTTATTTTGCCTTGTAGGTTCATCTTTACTAAAAATGCTTACCGAATTTGACACCACTTTACCCAGTATTAGACAAGTCCAAAACCTGATTAAACAAACAACGCCAGTGGAATTAAAGCTGCTGACTGGTGATGTACTCATAGGAAAGGTTTTATGGCAAGACCCACAGTGTATCTCTATTGCTGATGAAAACAGTCAGCAAACTACTGTTTGGAAACATGCGATCGCATACATCAAGCCGCAAGTGAGTTAGGAGTGAGGCAGAAACATCACAACTGATTGCTTGTTGGCATTAGTGCCTGGGAACCCTTTTATTGCTGGGTAGCGCTAATACCGCTCTCAGCAATCTACCCCCCAGACTAGACTTAGAATTTTGCAGCACAAACCCACCTATTACGTCCTTGTTCTTTAGCTTTATACAAAGCTTTGTCGGCGGAGTTAATTAATTCTTGAGGTGAACTTTTATCTGTTGGTTTTTGAATTGCTACACCTAAACTGACAGTCACAAAATATTGAAAGTTATTCTTCTTTTTATGGGGAATCTTTAATTCTTGAATAGAATTTTGAATCAATTTAGTTATTTTTATCGCACCTGATTCGCTCGTATCTGGCAAAATGACAATAAATTCTTCACCACCATAACGAGCTAGTAGATCGGTAGGACGCTTTAATACAGCTTGGGCTGCACGAGCAACTTGTATTAAGCATTCATCTCCAGCTAGGTGTCCATAAGAATCGTTATAATCCTTGAAATAATCAATATCAAATATAACTAAAGATAAATAATTTCCAGTTAGTTTTAGTCGATTCCATTCCTGCTCTAAAAACCGATCAAAACAATGACGGTTGGCGATTTGGGTTAGAGCATCTAGCTTACTGATTTTTTCTAGCTGAGAATTTGCAATTTCTAAAGCATGGTTCGCTTGAGCAAGTTGATTAGCTTGAGAGCGAGATTGCTCTAATAATTCGGAATGTTCTAAAGCTACATTAAACTGAGCACCTAACTGTCGGATAAATTGAATTTCAGATGTTTTCCATTTACGCGAACAACAGCATTGATGAACACATAGTAATCCCCATAAAGTTTTTCCTTTCATTAGAGGTGCAACAATTTGTGCCTTGATTTGAAATTGCTCTAACAGTTGCAAGTGACAATCCTTTAGCCCAGCTTGATAAATATCTGATAATACCTGTATCCGCCCTTGGTGATAAGCAACTGCATATTTTTCACCAAAACAATCATCCTTTACCTTGATGGCGATCGTAGAATCGTAGTCAGGCAATACATTCTCGCAGACAAATTCCCCAGAAGTATAGTTCGATTCCGGGTCAAATCGAAATATACTGACGCGATCGCTACGGAGAGCTTTCCGAATTTCTCGTGCAGTAGTCTTAAACAAGGTGTCTAAATTAAGAGATTCACGAATTTCAGCAACTAAATTAAACAGAATATTCTGTTGCTGATTCGCTTTATACAATTCTGCGGCTTTTTGTTCTGCTTGAGCTAAAAATTCTGCTTGTTTAACTGCAAATCCTAACTGCGTTGCAATCTGAGACAGAAATTGAATTTCTAATTTTTTCCATTCATGTGGTTGTGAGTGCTGATAAGCAGCAAGCACTCCCCACAATTTTTTTCCAACAAAAATTGGTGCAGTTGCATAAGCTCGAATATGGAACTGTTCTAAAATTTCTAAATGGCATTGAGACAAGCCTATTGTATAGACATCTGAAGCAACTAAAGTTTCATTATTACGATACCGTCCACCTTGATGTTCTTGGAGATAAGAGTCATTCCAAACTGTATTTTTTCCTAATGTATCGACATCATCCCATCCAGTCTCTGCAAACTCGAAGTCGCTGACAAATTCTCCACCCCAGTTTTCATAGAAGCGATAGACTGCAATCCGCTCGACACGGAGTAACTTGCAAGTTTCCTTGGTAGCTGTACGAAAAATTGTTTCTAACTCAAGCGAAGCTCGGATTTTACTAATAACTCGGTAAAGCGCCCTTTCTTGCTCTTCTATCTGCTGAATTTGAACGTGTCGATCGTGCAGTTGACTTTCTAAATTACTAACACTAGGCTGTCCTAAAAGCTTACAGAGGAGATTAGCAGATACTTTTGTGATGATCTTTAAATTTTTGTATAACATTATAATGATAATTTCAGTAATATTAGAGATGAGAATAGACAGCTACAATGCTATGGCAATGTAACTTTTCGTAGTTTATATCTATTATCGCGCAATGAAGTTTCGTGGTAGCTTCTCCACATCTGACTTTTACAATTAAGTCTTAAAAAGCTTGCTTACAAAGAATTATGGATAAAGTACAGCATATATATGCATATTATATATAATATATAGCAATGCCTTCGATGATACCCACAGTTAACACATTTACCTCTAAAACTGATACCAGAAATCAGGGCAACATAGAATAAATCATCTCAGAGTTAATATCTGTTAGCAAACTGACAAATCCCAACATCCAAACAGTGGGGAAAATGGTCTGGAAAAATTTGTTTTGTAGTTGTATATTTACTGTTAAACTGACTAGCATTTGCTACATCATGTCTGTAATTATTGAGAATCGATAGATGATTTCTGGGTTGCTGAAAGTAATTAATTTACTCATATCTTGCACCTCTCCGTATAAACCCAGATTTAGTTAACACAGATGCAATAAAGGTACATTCTTTTTATTGAACTTTATTGCTAAACTAAGGGTTGTAGATTCAATACTGAGTGACTAAATCCCATCATTCTGATTGGTGCAAGATCGAGTACAAAATATTAACTCAGAGGATGTTTAAGCGGTATTAGCTGCTCACAACTCAGGAGTCAGGACTATAGAAAGAGCTAGTTGATAGAGTTGGCGACGGGGAAGGGAGGTAAATTTTGCTAACTGACGGCTAGCTTGCGATCGCGATATTCCCTGATTAATTAACTGTTTCAATTCGGCCTTCAACTCCTCTTCTGTCAATTGGGGCTGACTGGCTGGAATTCCTGCAACTACTAATGTATATTCACCTTGGGGTTCTCGTTGGCTGTAGTGAGCGATCGCCTCGGCAATTGTCCCCCGCCAAAATTCCTCATACAATTTTGTTAACTCTCGCCCCAGCACAATTTGGCGATCGCTTCCCCAAACTTCTGCTAAGTCTTGCAAAGTATCTCGCAAGCGGTGGGGCGATTCATAGAAAATCAATGTGCGAGATTCTGTTTGCAGAGATTCTAAGTGTTCTTGTCTCTGTTGAGTTTTCGCCGGGAGAAAGCCTTCAAAGACAAATCGATTCGTTGGTAATCCAGATGCACTCAAAGCGGTAATTGCTGCACTAGCGCCAGGAATCGGAACTACTGAAATTCCCGCCTCAATACAAGCTTTCACCAGTTCATATCCCGGATCGGAAATACCTGGCATTCCAGCATCACTCACAAGAGCGATCGCTTTATTGTTAATTAAATGCTCTAATAATTCTGGAATGCGGCTGGTACGATTATGTTCGTGGTAACTCACTTGGGGAGTCTTAACTTGAAAATGTTGTAGCAGTTTCCCTGTATGACGGGTGTCTTCCGCAGCGATGATATCTACAGTCTGCAAAATTCGCACCGCCCGAAAGGTTATATCTTCCAGATTGCCAATTGGTGTGCCGACAACATAAAGTGTTCCTGGTTTTGGATCGGTTTGCATGAGGGAGAGTTAGGAGTTAGGAGTTAAAAATAAGAATTTATGCACCTATAGGAATATATATGATGACTAATCCAAAATCTAAAATCCAAAATCCAAAATCGGATCGGGGGTTATTTGTAGGTTTAGTAACCTTGGATTTGATTTACCTTGCAGACTCTGCCCCTAAGAATAATCAGAAGATTGTCGCTACTGACTATACTGTAACGGCAGGTGGGCCAGCAACCAACGCGGCTGTAACTTTCAGCTATTTAGGTAATCAGGCAACAGTCTTAGGTGTAGTTGGTTCTCACCCAATGACGCAGCTAATTCGAGGTGATTTGGCAAATTACCAAGTTGCGATCGCAGACCTTGAGCCTACCACGGATTTAGCACCGCCTGTCTCCTCAATCATTGTCACCCAAGCCACGGGGGAACGAGCTGTGGTTTCCATCAATGCTGTCAAAACTCCAGCCAGCGAAGCATCTATCCCACCAGATATTTTGTCAAATGTCGATATAGTACTGATTGATGGACATCAGATGGCGGTTAGTTGTTCTATAGCTCAAATGGCTAAAGCCAAGAATATTCCAGTAGTAATTGATGGTGGTAGTTGGAAACCTGGATTTGAGCAAATTTTGCCGTTTGTAGATTATGCCATCTGTTCGGCTAATTTTTATCCCCCTAACTGCCAGACTGGAAAAGACGTTTTTGCTTATCTGGGCGAATATAATACCCCTCACATTGCCATTACCCACGGACAAAAACCAATTGAATACTTGAGTTGCACTAAAACTGGTATCGTAGATGTGCTACAGATTCAAGCAGTTGACACATTAGGGGCTGGAGATATTTTCCACGGTGCTTTTTGTCATTACATTTTACGGGAAAGTTTTACTGATACACTGGCGCTAGCAGCTAATATTGCAGCTGATTCCTGCAAATTTTTTGGTCCCCGGCGCTGGATGGATTTAAAATAATTCGTAATTCGTAATTCGTAATTCGTAATTCGTAATTCGTAATGGGCTACGCCCCGCTTCGCTAACGTAATTCGTAATTTTAAGACTGTTAGATCGCAAAGTGCGTCTCTACTCAGATTATACATATTTTTAATTGGGCTAAATTAATGAAAGACTTACAAGAAATATTAGCGATCGCTCGTGAGATCGGTTGGGGTGCAGCAGATATACTGCGATCGTATTACCACGGCACCGCAAAAGACCCTAATTTAGAAGTCCAATATAAACAGAATGAGCCTGTTACCGTTGCCGATGTAGCTGTGAGTCAATATATTTTGCAGAAGCTACAAGCAACTTTGGGTAATGAAGATTTTGCTTACATCAGCGAAGAAACTTATCAATTGCCAAGTACTGGCGCACACTCTTCTTTCCCTTGGGTATGGATAATTGATCCTTTAGATGGTACGCGAGACTTTATCGAAAAAACTGGTGACTATGCAGTTCATATTGCTTTAGTCAAGGAAACACGCCCAGTATTAGCTGTGGTGGCAGTACCAGAGGCAGGAAAGTTATATTATGCTACCAAAGGTCGGGGAGCATTTGTAGAAACCCGCGATCGCTCTGTTCCTTTACAAGTGTCGTTAGGTAAACGAGTTGAAGATTTAACTTTAGTCGTTAGCCGCTCTCACCGCAACCAACGATTAGATTACTTGCTGCAAAATCTACCCTGTCAACATCAGAAAAGTGTGGGTAGTGTAGGCTGCAAAATCGCCACCATTGTCGAGCAACAGGCAGATATCTACATTTCCCTTTCTGGAAAGTCTGCGCCCAAAGACTGGGATATGGCAGCACCAGAACTGATTTTAACCGAAGCTGGTGGTAAGTTTACCCACTTTGACGGCGCTCCGTTGCAGTATAACACTGGTGATATCAATCAATGGGGAGGTTTGCTAGCTAGTAATGGTGAATATCACGAAGCCCTGTGTCAGGAAGCAGAAAAGATTTTAGCGCAGTTCGATCGCAGCTAATGGGGCATTTGAGGATGAATATTTTTTAATTTGCTTTTACGAGAGTTAGGCATGTTATGATTACACCCACTACCGATAATAATCTTTACTCCTTAGTCCACAGCTAAATTGTCAAAGTACTAAATACCTAAGCGATCGCTACTTAAAAACGAAAAACGATTTGCTGTTTGAAAATGTAACTTTCATAGTACAAACAAAAAAATCCCATCATTGGCAGACCTGTAAAGACGTTCTCGCTTCAATTAACAAGTCCAAGCAAATTTGCCCTTCGATTTTACATTACCATTCCTCCAGCGAACCACAAGAATTAGGCATAAAGAAGCGCTATAGTTCTGTTGAGTTGCATTTGCGGAACTCGCAGCAATATAAATGTATTCTTCCTTTATACCCATAAAGTATTGTAGATATCGTTAGTCTGCCATCCTTGGCTCTGGATTTTGAAAAAATGTTACGACTTTATCATTTATTACTAGGTTCTATTTTGGTAGTGTCGATACCTCTGGGAGCAAAATTTGTTCTTCCCCAATTTTCTCCACCCAAAGCGGTAAAACCTCCTACTGTTGCCAAACTTGCCAACTCAAAAGAGGGAAATATCTGGCAGAAAATACTGGGAAACGCTGCTGCTCCAACTAACTGGCAAGTTGCTCCTTGTGAAGGAAATGCACCGTTATTGTGTATCTCCTCCAAAGGGGAACGTTTGGGTACAGTTGAGATTAACGTTTACCCATTAGCAAACAATGAGGATTTCCGAAAGAAACTTGTAGCAGATAATATTCCAATTGGTTCCCAAGTGGATTATCAAAGTCCTAAGTATCAAACCCAGGTATTACCAGCACTCAAAGCTTGGGTTACAGATCACTACACTGCTTTTGCAAAAGATCGTCAGAGTGAATATGGCAAAGAGATTACTTTCTCAGCCTACCCACCGCAACCAGTACCCATTGGTAAGCTTCAGGGAATCCGCTATGGGTTCGCCGGACTTAAGCAAAAAGGTGGAGTACAAGAGCAACATATCGGTCATGTTGCTTTTGATGGTACGAAACTTTATGTAATTACCACTGCATTTGACACAGGTACGCAAACAGGTAAGTTTGATAAACTAGAAGACTTGGCTATTTTTCAACCTTACTTGTATGCGATCGCAGCAGATTTGCATTTACCCTAATGGGAATTGGGAATTGGGAATTGGGAATTGGGAATTGGGAATTGGGAATTGGTTATTTCTTCCATCACTCCCTATTTCCCACTTTCCCAACTTTCCCAATAACCTAAATCTCAGCTACCGCTCGTTCAATTAAGCGATGTGCTAAAGTTTGCGTACCAGTGTGTTCATAATAATTTGTTGATACATCCAAGAATGCAGCCAGGTAGTCCAACTTGTCATCAGCAATATCGATAAAACCTTGCAAATTGCTAACTACCTTGTGTGGCGTTAAATTATTCGCGCTAACAATACCACTCATCCAACCTTTAACTGAGTCAAAGCTTTCGCCGATAAAGTTGAGTTTACTACCAGCATTGCTCCCTGGAATCACATCTTTGATGCTTTGGAAAGTCGAGTTTTGTTCTAACTCTTGTGGATTGGTTTGATTAAGCCCAGATATTGCTTTGCTGATGAAGTCTGGCCCCAGAGGAATCAAACCATCAACGCAAACTAACGCCACCATGCGGATGAGTGACTCACCACTATACTCACCTAAAGAGGCGACAAAATCGCCAATACTATCTCCAGGAATACCGTTAATTTGGCAAAAAGCCACCAACTCAGCCACTAATTTTAATGTCAGATCGATGGTTTGGGCTTTGTCTGGTTTGGGAGTGACAGAGTTTAAAAAACCCAATAAAGGGATTTTTTCACCAACTTTGTTAGCTAAAGCGGCTGCACCAAGGGCTTTATCTGTATTATCAACGGTTTGATATAGCCACAAAGCTGTTTGGTATCCTTGGGACTTGTCGTTGAATAGATAAATCGCTCTTTCACCAATTTGCTGAATTAAATCTTCGTCGTCTTCGCCTGTAACTGTCTTAATGGTATTGACAAAGCCGACGGTATTTTGCCACTCTCCAGGAGCAACAAAATCAAGGGACTTCAACATAGAAACAGTCAATCCACCGGTTGGTAGTTGATCGACCAATTCAAAAATCGATTTGCTCACAAAAATCTCCTTACTTAGATTTTATTATCTTCAATGTCAGTTATCCGGCTTATTTGAGGCTAGCCAGACGATTCAGATTAAACTTCTCTATCCAATCGGCGCGATCGCTAGCTTTAAATGACGGATCGCGGGAAAGTATTTTTACTTGGTACTTACCTACCAAAATTGCGGTTTGCGTCTTCCCAACTTCGATTGCGGGATAACCGCCAATTTTTTTGGTACTCTTCGAGAACTTTGCTGCTGCACCAGGTGTACTTGTAGTATCAGAAATAGATAGCAACGCTAGTTCTTTACCGCCTTTTTTCAACTTCGCTTCTGCAAAGCCTTTTTTCTCTTGGGTATAGACACGCTGGTAGCCATCACCACCTTCTGGGAAAAGTTTATTAAATTCGCTACCCTGAGTTGCGGTTTTAGCAACCCCTTGGCCGCTTTTTTGTTGAGTGCTTTCTTTTTGTACCTGGTCAAAACGTCCAGGTGTTTTTGGAGTACAGGCGGTTGTAAGTAGTACCACTGACAGCAATAAAGCAGCTACTACCCTACGCCCACGGCGTAAAATCATTCTTGGCTTCTCCTTATAATTGAGCTTTGAGGCAATTATCTGCGCTGCTAGCAATTATTACCCGTAAAATTTACTTTTTGATAATTATTGCCTAAATTCTGAATTAATTAACGTTAACCAATGCAAAAACGCCCTCCTTTTCGGGAGAGCGTCTTTTCTTTTACTTAGAGATAATCGTGAAGAAAGTATCTCAGATTATCATTAACCGGATTAACCGTTGATAGCAGGAGCAGAAAGAGCAACAGGAGCAAGATCCCCAGCAGCCAAATCTAGAGGGAAGTTGTGAGCATTGCGCTCGTGCATTACTTCCATACCCAG